>NZ_MLQM01000050.1:0-28548 GCF_001854525.1 Mycobacterium talmoniae | reverse complement strand
GATCGCCACCGCCACTTGCCCCGCTTGCGGGTCGAGTGCAGGCAGCGCATCGGGGCGCCGACCCGCCCCCCGTCGCTCGCCGCGGGCTATCCGCCGGCGGCGAACAGGTCGGCGGCCTGGGTCGTCACCGTCGCCCAGCCGTCGGCCTGCCGGTCCCGCTCGGCGTCGCACCCCTCGCAGTACGCGCCGACCCGGCTGACCGGGGCGCACAGCGCGGTCACCCCGGCCAGCAGCCGGTCCTGCACCGGCGGAGTCAGGGTGCCCAGCAGCCCCTCGGCGATCCACACCGTGGGTTCGGCGGCGTCAAACCCGGCCTGCCGCAACGCCGCCGGCCAGTCATGGCCCAGATCGACGCCCACCGCGCGGCGATGCGCGGTGGGCGTCGCCCCGAGCCCGCGCATGGTCTGGGTTTTGAACTCGATCGCCCGCGGTTTGTCGAGTTCGTACACGGTGGTGCCGCCCGGCCACCACAACCGGTAGGCGCGGGTGTCCAGGCCCGACGCCAAGATCACCACCTGCCGGATCCCGGACCGTCCGGCGTCGCCGAGGAAATCGTCGAAGAATTTGGTACCGACCGCGAAAAGGTCGGTGGTCCCGTCGGGTCCGGAGTCGGCCGGCTCCACGTCGCGGCTGCCGCCCGCCGCCCGGAACAGCGGCTCGGCGAACGGGTCGTTGACCAGTCCACTGGCGGTGGCGTTGACCCGCGCGGCGGCCACCATCATCGCGGTGGCCCCGAAACCGGCGGCCAGTTGGTTGCTCAACGCGCGACTCGCCGCGGCGGGATGCCGTGCACCATGGCGCGCAGCTGGTTCTCGGCAACACCGTCGGCGACGAACCACATCTCGTCGCCGGCCGCCAGCGCGTCGTCGGCCTGCGGCAGGATGACCGTGTCACCGCGCACCACGGTGACCAGGGCGGCGTTGTCCGGTAACGCCAGCTCGTTCACCCGCTGACCCAGCAGCGGGTTGTCGTCGGGCAACGTCAGTTTCACGATGCTGGCCTGGCCGCGCCGCAGCCCCATCACCTGCACCAGGTTCCCGACGTCGATGGCCCCCTCCACCCCGGCCACCATGGCGCGCGGGGTGGAGACCGCGACGTCGACCCCCCAGGCTTCGGTGAACAGCCACTCGTTGCGCATGTCGTTGACCCGGGCCACCACCCGCGGCACCCCGAACTCGGATTTGGCCAGCAGGGAGGCCGCCAGGTTGACCTTGTCGTCGCCGGTGGCGGTGATGACCACGTCACAGGTCTCCAGGCCGCACTCCTCGAGCTGGGCCAGCTCGCAGGCGTCGGCCAGCAACCAGTCGGCGGCCGGCACGGTGTGCGGCTCGTAGTGGCCGCGGTTGCGTTCGATCAGCAGCACCTTGTGCCCGCCGTCCAACAACTCCTGCGCGACCGACCGGCCGACCGCGCCGGCGCCCGCGATCCCGATGCGCATGCCTCTCCTTATACCTGCAGCGCTCAGGGTGTACCACCGCACGGGTGGTGGTACTGATTTACTGGCATCTAACTCACCCCCTGGCCCGCGCCCCGAAGTGGCACCCGCGCGGGCTGCATCGACGTAGGCACGCCCGGACGGAAAACGACCATGACCCTGCAGCAGCTGTACCTGGCGCTGCTGATCGGCGGGTTGGTGCTGTTGGCCAGCATCGTCGCCACCCGGGCGGCCGCCAAGGTGGGGCTGCCCGCGCTGCTGCTGTTTTTGGCGGTCGGGGTCGCGATCGGCAACGACGGGTTGGGGCTGGAGTTCAGTGACGTCGAACTGGCCAGCGATCTGGGCACCGCCGCGCTCGCCGTCATCCTGGTCGAAGGTGGTTTGACCACCCGGTTCGCCGACATCCGCAAACTGCTGGCCCCGGCCGGGGTGCTGGCCACCCTCGGTGTCGTGGTCAGCATGGCGGTCACCGCGCTGGGCGCGCATCTGCTGCTCGGGATGAACTGGCAGCTGGCGATCCTGCTGGGCGCGATCGTCTCACCCACCGACGCCGCCGCGGTGTTCTCCGTGCTGCGGGTGCTGCCGCTGCCCCGCCGGGTGGCCGGGCTGCTGGAGGCCGAATCCGGGTTCAACGACGCCCCGGCCGCGATTTTGGTGTTGATGTTCAGCACCACGCCGCTGACGGTGGCGCCCGGCACCGCGCTGCTGGACCTGCTCTACGAGCTGGCGGTCGGTGCGGCGATCGGGGTGGCGTGCGGGGTGCTGGGCGCGTTGGCGTTGCGGCGCGCCGCGCTGCCGGCGTCCGGGCTGTACCCGTTGGCGACGTTCGGGCTGGGCATGGTGGCCTTCGCCGCGGCGGGCACCGTGCACGCCAGCGGATTTATCGCCGCCTACCTGGCCGCGGTGGTGCTGGCCAACTCCGGGTTGCCGCATCGCTCGGCCACCCGGTCGTTCGCCGAGGGGCTGGGGTGGCTGGCCCAGATCGGTCTGTTCGTGCTGCTGGGTCTGCTGGTCAGCCCCGGCGACCTGTCCGGTGAGCTGATCCCGGCCGTCGTCGCTGGGGCGGTGCTGCTGCTGCTCGGCCGGCCGCTGTCGGTGCTGATCTCGTTGGCCGGTTTCCGGGTGCCGTGGCGCGAGCAGGTGTTCTTGTCGTGGGCCGGGCTGCGCGGCGCGGTGCCGATCGTGTTGGCCACCTTCCCCATCGTGGCCGGCGTCCCGGACAGCTTCCGGCTGCTCAATATCGTGTTCATCCTGGTCGTGGTGTTCACCCTGGTGCAGGGGCCCAGCCTGGGGTTGATCGCGCACGTGATGCGGCTGATCCCGCGGGACACCACCCGCGAGATCCACGTCGAGTCGGCGCCGCTGGATGTGCTGGAGGCCGAGCTGTTGACGATGACGGTGCTGCCGGCGTCCCGGTTGAACAACGTGTCGGTGCTGGAACTGCGGCTGCCCGACCCCAGCGTGATCACGTTGATCATCCGCGACGGCCACACCTTCGTGCCGCAGCCCGACACCCGCATCGCCGTCGGCGACGAGCTGCTGATCGTGACCACCAGCAAGACCCGGGTCGCCACCGAACGCCGCCTGCGCGCGGTGAGCCGCCGCGGCAAACTCGCCTACTGGTTCGACGAATACGGCGAACCGGACTAACTCCGGCCGTTGACTCTGCGGCTATGGCGCAAAAGTGCGAGTAGACCGCGCCGTACACGCAGACTCAACGGAAAGTTATCAACGGGATCGCCGTCTCCACCGGCGTGGCCCCGCCGTGCATCCCGACCAGGTCCGCCACCTGGGGCGGCTCGTGGCCGCTGGCCAGGATCGCGGTATCGCCGGTACAGGTCACCACGACGTCGCCGATGCGGGGCAGGTGCTGCGGGGCAACCGGCCCGAACAGCCCGGCTCCCACTACTTCGTCGCGGCTGGTCACCTCGGCCCGCCCGGCCAGCAGCTCGGACCAGGTGGCCAGCACATCGGTCGCCGCGCCGGGTTCGGTGTGCAGATAGCGCACCCGCGGCTCGCCGGCCACCACCCGCACCCCGGCGGTCAGCCGCGGGTCGGCGGCCACGTCGATGCGGGCGTCGGCGGGCACATTGAGGCCGCCGTGGTCGGCGGTGACCAGCAGCGCCGCATCGGCGGGCAGCGTGTCGACCAGCCGGGTCAGCAGCGCATCGACGTGCGCGGCCGCGGCGTGCCACTGCGGCGACCCGACGCCGAAGGCGTGCGCGGCGGCGTCCAGGGCCGCGGTGTAGCCGTAGACCAGACCGGGTGCGGCGGCCAGCTCCGCGGCAAGCCGGGCGGCGTAGTCCTCGTCCTTGCCCGCCGCCCGAAAGTCCGCGCCGCGGTAGGCGGCTTCGGTCAGACCGCTGCCGATAAACGGTGCCGGCAACACGGCGCGAGCGCTGATCCCGGCGCGCCGTAGTCGCTGAAACCAGGTCGGCACCGGCTGCCAGTGCGTCGGCGGCGGGTCGTCGGCCCAGGCGATGTGGATGAGCACCCGGTCGGTGCCCGGAATGTTGAGCGTGAACCCCAGCACGCCGTGCTCGCCCGGCGCCGCCCCGGTGCCCAGTGACACCAGGCTGGTCGGCGTCGTCGACGGGAAGGTGCACTCCAGCTGGTCCAGCCGGCCGGCGGCCCCGGCCAGCACCGAGGCCAGCAGCGGCGCGCTGGGCGCCAGCTCGGGCAACAGGTGATAGCCCATCCCGTCGACCAGCACCACCGCGACCCGACGCACCGCGCCGAGGTTCAGCCCCAGCGTGTCGACCGCGTCGGGCACCCCCAGCAGCGCGGCCGCGGCCGGCAGCACCTCGCAGATCGATCCGGGCATCATGCCAGCCTGCCATCGGCGGCCCGCCGTCTCGGCGCAGACCCGCCCGACCGGGTCACACTGGCATCGGATCCGTTGGTGGACGGGAAGGGAACCGACATGCCGACAAACAGCCTGGTGCGTCCGGCGTCGTCGGAGGATGCGCGCGCCTGCGTCGCGATCTACCGCCCGTACGTGGAGGACACCGCCATCACGTTCGAAACCGAAGTACCCACCACCGCCGAGATGGCGGCGCGAATTGCCGCAGCGCGCGAGACCCACGAGTGGGTCGTGCTCGAACGCCACGGCGACGTCATCGGCTACGCCTACGCGCACGCCTTCAATCCCCGCGCCGCCTATCAATGGTCCACCGCGACAAGCATTTACCTCGCGCCTGACCATCACCGCACCGGCGGCGGCCGCGAACTGTACGCCCAACTACTCCACCGGCTCGCCCATCGCGGATACCGGCGGGCCTTCGCGGGCATCACCCAACCCAACCCGGCGAGCACCAGTTTTCATCGCTCCCTCGGTTTCGCACCGGCGGGCCTTTACCGCCGGGTGGGATGGAAACTCGATCGCTGGCACGACGTCGCCTGGATGCAACTCGACCTCCTCGGCGACGCGGACGATGACGGCCCGCCCACCCCACTCACCTAAGCCCGGCAGCCGAATTGGCGCCGAACCCTATACATCAGACGCCCTGTAGTACTACGCTGGGTCGTACTACTACCCGTCGGTGAGACAAGGGACGTGGTGCTCGTGAGCGGACGTGTGAGATCCCAAGGCGACGCGATCGATTCGCGCTATCACCCGTCGGCGGCGGTGCGGCGCCAACTGAACAAGGTGTTCCCCACCCACTGGTCGTTTCTGCTGGGTGAGATCGCGCTGTACAGCTTCATCGTGTTGCTGCTGTCCGGGGTGTATCTGACGCTGTTCTTCGACCCGTCGATGACCGAGGTCACCTACAACGGGGTGTATCAGCCGCTGCGCGGGGTGCAGATGTCACGGGCCTACGAGTCGGCGCTGGACATCTCCTTTGAGGTGCGCGGCGGGCTGTTCATGCGCCAAATCCACCACTGGGCCGCGCTGATGTTCGCCGCGGCGATCATGGTGCATTTGGCCCGCATCTTCTTCACCGGGGCGTTTCGCCGGCCCCGGGAAGCCAACTGGGTGATCGGGTCGCTGCTGTTGATCCTGGCCATGTTCGAGGGCTACTTCGGCTACTCGCTACCCGACGACCTGCTCTCGGGTACCGGCATTAGGGCCACATTGAGCTCGATCACGTTGGGCATCCCGGTGATCGGCACCTGGATGCACTGGGCCCTGTTCGGCGGGGACTTCCCCGGCACCATCTTGATCCCGCGGCTGTACGCGCTGCACATCCTGGTGTTCCCCGGCATCCTGCTGGCGTTGATCGGGGTGCATTTGGCGTTGGTGTGGTTCCAAAAGCACACCCAGTTCCCCGGTCCGGGCCGCACCGAGCACAACGTGGTCGGGGTGCGGGTGATGCCGGTGTTCGCGGTCAAATCCGGCGCGTTTTTCGCGATGATCGTCGGGGTGCTGGGCCTGATGGGCGGGCTGCTGCAGATCAACCCGATCTGGAACCTGGGCCCCTACAAGCCATCCCAGATCTCGGCGGGCAGCCAGGGCGACTTCTATCTGATGTGGCCCGACGGCCTGCTCCGCGTCTTCCCGCCGTGCGAACTCTACGTGGGGAACCATGTTGTGCCACAAGCGGTGTGGATCGCAGTGCTGATGGGGGTGGTGTTCGGCCTGCTGGTCATCTATCCGTTTTTGGAGAAGAAGTTCACCGGCGACTACGCGCACCACAACCTGTTGCAGCGGCCGCGGGACGCCCCGGTGCGCACCGCGGTCGGGGCGATGGCGATCGCGTTCTACCTGGTGCTGACCCTGGCCTGCATGAACGACATCATCGCGGTGAAGTTCCACATTTCGCTGAACGCGACGACGTGGATCGGCCGGATCGGGATGGTGGTGCTGCCGCCGATCGTGTACTTCCTGACCTACCGGTGGTGCATCGGCTTGCAGCGCAGCGACCGCGCGGTGCTCGAGCACGGCATCGAAACCGGCATCATCAAGCGGCTGCCGCAGGGCGCCTACGTCGAGCTGCACCAGCCGCTGGGCCCGCTGCCGCTGGAGTACCAGGGTGCCGCGGTGCCCAAGCGGATGAACAAGCTGGGCTCGGCCGGCTCGCCGGGCCGCGGCAGCTTCCTGACGCCCGACCCTCCCGCCGAAGACACCGCGTTGCGCGAGGCCGCGCACGCCGCCGAACAGCGCGCGCTGACCGCGCTGCGGGGGCGATAAACCCACAAACCGGTGATCGCCACCCTGGCCCAGCGGGCCCGGCCCCTCCCGCAAGCAGACGCAAAGGCCCCCTATTCCGGCCCGTAACGGGTGCCTTCGCGTCTGCTCGGCGTTAACTTCGAGCCATGACCGTGCAGCCGCCGATGGATCTGGGCTCCTGGATCGCCCGCCGCGCCGCGGCCACCCCGCAGCTGCCGGCGCTCACCTTCGAGGGGCGCACCTGGACCTATCGGGCCTTCGCCGACCGCATCGACCGGCTCGCCGCCGAATTGGCCGCCGGCGGTGTTCAGCGCGGGGACCGGGTCGGCTACCTGGGGCTGAACCATCCCGACTTTTTGGTCACGCTGTTCGCCGCCGCCCGCCTCGGCGCGGCGTTCGTGCCGCTCAACTGGCGGCTCACCGCAGCCGAACTGGGCTACATCCTGCGCGACGCCGGGGTGCACACGCTGCTGGCCGACGCCGAGCGGGCCGCGGTGATCGACCCGACGCGCGCCGAGGTCGGGCTGGCCCGCGGCATCGCGGTGGCCCCGGTGCCGGGCTGGGACACGCTGGACGATCTGCTGACCGGGCGCGCGCCGCTCACGGATCCGGTGTATCCCGGGCCCGACGAGGTCGCGGTGATCATGTACACCTCGGGCACCACCGGCCGCCCCAAGGGCGCGATGCTCACCCACGGAAACCTGTTCTGGAACAACGTCAATGCGTTGCTGGCGTTCGACACCAGCCAGCACGACGTGTCGCTGGTCTGCGCGCCGCTGTTTCACATCGGCGGCCTCAACGTCACCACCCTGGTGACGTTGCAAAAGGGCGGGCGCATCGTGCTGATGCCGACCTTCGATCCCGGTCAAGCCCTGCAGTTGATCGCCGAACACCGGGTCACCACCATGTTCGGGGTGCCGGCGATGTTTTTGTTCATGAGCCAGGCCCCGGAATTCGCGACGACGGATCTGTCCAGCGTGCGGTTCTTCGTCTGCGGCGGCGCGCCGGTACCCGAGGCACTGATCCTGCGCTACGGCGAGCGGGGCATCCCGTTCGCGCAGGGTTACGGGCTCACCGAAACCGCCCCGCTGGCACTGGTGTTACGCACCGACGAGGTGGCGGTGAAGATCGGCGCGGCCGGCCACCAGGTGCTGCCGCTGTCGGAGGTGCGGCTGGTCGACCTGGACAACCACCCGGTCCCGCCCGGGCAACGCGGCGAGATCTGCGTGCGCGGACCGCAGGTGATGGTCGGCTATTGGCGCAATCCGGAGGCCACCGCCGCGGTGCTGGACGCCGAGGGCTGGTTTCACACCGGCGACATCGGGCAGGCCGACGACGACGGCTACGTGTGGGTGATCGACCGGGTGAAGGACATGGTGATCTCCGGCGGCGAGAACGTCTACCCCGCCGAGGTCGAGGACGTGCTCTATGGGCATCCCGCCATCGCCGAGGTGGCGGTGCTGGGCACCCCGGACGAGCGGTGGGGTGAGGCGGTCACCGCCGTGGTGGCGCTGCGGCCGGGCGCCACGCTGACCCTGGAGGAGTTGCGCGACTTCGCCCGCGGCAAGCTCGCCGGCTACAAGATCCCGCTGCGGCTGGAGTTCGTCGACGCACTGCCCCGCACCCAGTCCGGCAAGGTCGTGAAATACCAACTACGCGAACAACTGGCTTAACCACGCCCCAGTCGCGCGGCTATCGGTTGCCTCGCTTGGCACCAGCGTTTGGTCGACGGCCGCAGCGTCAGCGCGATCGTGATCGCGGCCATGATGCCGACTACCGAACATACGATGGTCACCAGCCAGAAGAACCAGGTCCCGTCGCCGTTGCGTGGGGCCACTGTCCAGGTCAAGCCAATAGACCCGATCCCCACCAGAAGATCGACCGCCCACGATGCGACGAGGACGGCGCGCCCTGCAGGGCGGCGGGTGAGCAGCATGATCCCACCGACGGCTAGGCCGACGGCAAATCCGAGCGACACCAGGGCAAGGAATGCGGCGAAAAGCTGCTGGGCCAAAGATATTCCCGAAGCGGAGGCGACCCCCACACCAGCGACCGTGAGCAGCAAGCCGAACGGGCTGTGCAGGAGGCTGAGCACCGCCGCGGTGATCGCCGTGCCGCCGCTCGGCGGGGACGGATGTTGTGCCCAATCGTTTCCATGCGGATGGGTAACGGGTCGCTGACTCATACCGTGGAACTCTAACCAGCGAACTGCTGGCCCTCACCACCGTCACGACCGGACCCAAGACCAAAGCCAACCTACCGACGCGGGCATCGCTAAATAAGGCAACGAATCAACCCTAGCGGGCACCTTGTTGAAAGCGATGGCGCGGGCGATATCAGCCGGGGGTAGTGGCGCGGGCGCTATCGCTTTTCGGAAGGTATGCATCCTCCCCCTAGGGGCTGCTGCCACGCACGAGGCTGGCGGTGCCGACGGGGTGGAGACGACGCGGCCGCGAGGTCCACCCTTGACCATCGCGTCGTATTGAATGTACGTTCATCCTGAGTGAATAATAATTCACACACCTGAGGAGCGCCATGCCCGACTACGACGACATCCGCTACGAGATCGACGGCCAGACCGCGGTCATCACGATCAACCGGCCGCAGCGCTACAACGCGTTCACCGCCAAGACCGTCGAGGAACTCATCAAGGCGTTCCGCGCCGCCTGGGCCGACACCGCGGTAGCGGTGATCATCCTGACCGGCGCCGGCGACAAGGCGTTTTGCACCGGCGGCGACGTCAAACAGCGCGCCGAGACCGGGGACTACGGCCCCACCGAGTCCGGCATGTTCGAGATCGGCTACCTGCACAAGCTCATCCGCGACGTGCCCAAGCCGGTGATCGCCGCGGTCAACGGGGTCGCGGTCGGCGGCGGGCACGTGCTGCACGTGCTGTGCGATCTGAGCATCGCCGCCGACACCGCCACGTTCGGGCAGGCCGGGCCGCGGGTCGGATCGTTCGACGCCGGGTTCGGGTCGGCGTATCTGGCCCGGGTGGTCGGCGAGAAACGCGCCCGGGAAATGTGGTATCTGTGCCGCCGCTACGACGCGGCCACCGCCGAACGCTGGGGCCTGGTCAACTACGTGGTGCCCGCCGACCAACTCATGGACGAGGCCAAGGCGCTGGCCGCCGAGATCGCCGAGAAGAGCCCAACCGCGCTGCGGTTCCTCAAGCAGTCGTTCAACGCCGACACCGACCACCAGGCCGGGCTGAGCAATCTGGCCATGTCGGCGCTGGAAATCTTCGTCGACACCGACGAGGCTAAGGAAGGCGCGGCCGCGTTCACCGAGAAGCGGCCCGCCGACTTCGCCCGCTTCGTCAGCGCCTAAGGGGCAGCCCATGAACACCATCGCACTCGTGACCGGCGCCGGATCGGGGATCGGCAAGGCGATCGCGCTGGGGTTCGCCGCCCAGGGCGACCGGGTGGTCGCCGCCGACCTCGACGAGGCGGCCGCGCAGGCCACCGCCAAAGAGGTCCCGGAGCTGATCACCGCGCTGCCGGTCGACGTCGCCGACCGCACCCGAGTCGACGCGCTGCGCGACCGCACCCGCGCCGAGGTCGGGGCGCCCACCGTCCTGGTGAACGCCGCCGGTTGGGACCGCACCGACCAATTCCTCAACGCCACACCGGAATTCGCCGAGAAGGTGGTGGCCATCAACTATCTGGGGCCGGTGCACATGTGCAGCGCGTTCCTGCCCGGCATGATCGAGGCCGGCGGCGGCCGGGTGGTCAACCTGGCCAGCGACGCCGGCCGGGTGGGCAGCGCCGGCGAAACGATTTACGCCGGCGCCAAGGGCGGCGTCATCGCATTAACCAAATCGCTGGCCCGGGAGATGGCGCGCCACCAGATCACCGTCAACTGCGTGTGCCCCGGCCCCACCGACACCCCGCTGTTCGCGGCCCAGCCGGAGAAGCTGAAAGAGGCGCTGGTCAAAGCGATCCCGTTTCGCCGGCTGGCCCGCCCCGAGGAGGTGGCCGCCCCGGTGCTGTTCTTCGCCTCGGACGCCGCGTCGTTCATCACCGGCCAGGTGATCAGCGTCAGCGGCGGCCTGACCATGGCAGGCTAGGCAGATGAGCACCAGCACTCCCCCGGCCTTCGACCCGTCAGACCCGCTGAGCCTGGACACCCTGCTGTCGGACGACGAAATCGCGGTGCGCGACACGGTGCGCAAGTTCTGCGCCGAGCACGTCACCCCGTATGTCGCCGACTGGTTCGAGATAGGCGACCTGCCGGGGGCCCGTGACCTCGCCAAACAGTTCGGTGAGCTCGGTCTGCTCGGCATGCACCTACACGGCTACGGCTGCGGCGGCGCCTCGGCGGTGCACTACGGGCTGGCCTGCCTGGAACTGGAGGCCGCCGACTCCGGCATCCGGTCGCTGGTGAGCGTGCAGGGCTCGCTGGCGATGTTCTCGATCTACAACAACGGCTCCGAGGAGCAAAAGCAGCGGTGGCTGCCGGGTATGGCCACCGGCGAACTGATCGGCTGTTTCGGGCTGACCGAACCCGACGTCGGCTCCGACCCGGCCGCCATGCAAACCCGGGCGAAACGCGACGGATCGGACTGGATCCTCAACGGCCGCAAGATGTGGATCACCAACGGCACCATCGCCGACGTCGCGGTGGTGTGGGCGGCCACCGACGACGGGATCCGCGGCTTCATCGTGCCCACCGACACCCCCGGGTTCGCCGCCCACACCATCCACCACAAACTGTCGCTGCGCGCCTCGATCACCTCCGAGCTGGTGCTCGACGACGTGCGGCTGCCCGCCGACGCGCTGCTGCCGGAAGCCCGCGGCGTCAAGGGGGCGCTGGCCAGCCTGTCCGAGGCGCGCTACGGCATCATCTGGGGCGCGATGGGCGCCGCCCGGTCGGCCTGGCAGGCCGCCCGGGACTACGCCGCCGAGCGCACCCAGTTCGGCCGGCCGATCGCCGGCTTCCAGCTGACCCAGGCCAAACTCGTCGACATGGCCGTCGAACTGCACAAGGGGCAGCTGCTCTCGCTGCATTTGGGTCGGCTCAAAGACAGCGTCGGGCTGCGCCCCGAGCAGGTCAGCTTCGGCAAGCTCAACAACACCCGCGAAGCGCTGGAAATCTGTCGCACCGCGCGAACCATTCTGGGCGGCAACGGAATATCGCTGGAGTATCCGGTGATCCGGCACATGGTCAACCTGGAGTCGGTGCTGACCTACGAGGGCACCCCGGAGATGCACCAGCTGGTTTTAGGTCAGGCCTTCACCGGTTTGGGCGCCTTCCGATGAGTGCCCTCACCTACACCGCCGAGCACCACCAATTCCGTCAGGTGGTCCACGATTTCGTGCAGCGCACCGTGGTTCCCGCCCACGAGAACGCCGAACACGGCGGCTGCTGGGACCGCGCCCTGTTCACCGAGGCCGGAAAGCTTGGCCTGCTGGGCTTCCCGGTGCCCGAGCAGTACGGCGGGCCGGGGGTCAACGACTACCGCTACCACGCGATCGTCATCGACGAGCTGCAGCGGGTCGGGGCGGCCGCCGAAGCCATCGCGTTCTCGCTGCAAAACGACGTCGTCCTACCGTATCTGACCGATCTGACCACCCCCGAGCAGAAGCAACGCTGGCTGCCCGGGGTGGTCAGCGGCGACACCGTGCTGGGCATCGCGATGACCGAACCCGGCACCGGCAGCGACCTGGCCGGGATCCGCACCACCGCGCGCCGCGACGGCGACCACTACGTCGTCAACGGCGCCAAGACGTTCATCTCCAACGGGCAGACCGGCGACCTGTTCGTCATCGCGGTGCGCACCGGACCCGACCGGCACCGCGGGCTGTCGCTGCTGGTCGTCGACCCCAGCACGCCCGGCTTCGAACGCGGCCGCAACCTGGAAAAGATCGGGCTGCACGCCCAGGACACCAGCGAGCTGACCTTCACCGACCTGCGGGTGCCGGTCGACAACCTGCTCGGCGAAGAGGGCGAGGGCTTTTACCAGCTGGTGCGCAACCTGCCGCAGGAACGGCTGTCGCTGGGGGTGGGCGCGGTGGCCGCCGCCGAGGGGGTGCTGGCCGAAACCCTCGACTACGTCCAGCAACGGCAGGCGTTCGGCACCCCGATCGCCAGCTTCCAAAACACCCAGTTCGTGCTCGCCGAGGTGGCCACCGAACTCGACATCGCCCGCACCTACCTCGACGACTGCATCGCCGCGCACCTGGACGGCAAGCTGACCGCGGCGCGGGCGGCGAAGCTGAAATGGTGGACCACCGACCTGCAGCTGCGCACCGCCGACCGGTGTCTGCAGCTGTACGGCGGCTACGGCTACATGCGGGAGTACCCGGTGTCGCGGGCGTTCGTCGACGCCCGCATCCAGACCATCTACGGCGGCACCAACGAGATCATGAAAACCATCATCGCCAAGGACCTGGGCCTGTAGATGGCCCCCGACTACGCCGACTTGCCGGTCGAGGACGCCGTGCGCGCGGCCCGCGCCAGTTCCCGGCGCCGCCAACTGCTCGACGCCGCGGTGACGGTGATGAGCAAGACCGGCTTTCACCAGATGTCCATGCAAGACCTGGCCACCGAGGCCAACGTCAGCGTCGGCCTGATCTACAAGTACTTTTCCGGCAAGGAAGACCTGCTGCTGGCCACCATCGTGCGGATCCTGGACGCGTTCCGCGACCAGCTGGCGCCGGTGATGGACGCCGCCGGCGACGACGTCGTCGAGCAACTGGCGGCCGGGATCCGTCGCTACATCGAGATCGTCGACGAAAACCTCGACGCGGTGGTGCTGACCTACCGGGAAAGCCGCACCCTGGGCCCGGCCGGGCGCGCCCAGATCAAGGAGCTGGAGATCGCCACCGCCGCACCGCT
Organism: Mycobacterium talmoniae; assembly: GCF_001854525.1. NCBI lineage: Bacteria > Bacillati > Actinomycetota > Actinomycetes > Mycobacteriales > Mycobacteriaceae > Mycobacterium > Mycobacterium talmoniae. The sequence continues at coordinate 15,163 of NZ_MLQM01000050.1, read as the reverse complement.
GCGCGCCGCGATCGAAACCGGGGTCGCCGACGGCACTTTCACCACCGTCGACGTCGACCTCATGGTCTTCGACATCATGCTGCTGGCTCACGGGTGGGCGCTCAAGCACTGGCATTTCGGCGCGGTCTACTGCCTGGAGGACTACATCGACCGGCAAACCCGCTACCTGCTGAGCTCGCTGCTGCCGCCGCGGCGGCACGGCGACTACCCGCAGCTGCTCGGGTAGTCAACAGTGAGCGGATTGGTTGGTCATTGTTGGTTAGCGTGCGAGAGCGGTCGGCCGGAGTTTCCGCGGGTGTGGGCGTGTCGGTGGTTGCGCATATAGTCGCGCCAAAGGAGGAAGAGCATGACCGGCTATCCACGTGATGGGCCCTGACCGCCTGCCACAGCGTGCGAAGAGACCCGCACTGGCGCAACCGATATGAATACGTCACCCGATACCTGGCAGCCGCCACGGTGATCGGGCGTCGCCCCCAAGGCCAGAGGGATCGGCGACGGGAAGGTGTGACCCGCACACGACCAGAGGATCGTATCGGGAGAGCTACCAACCAGGCCCAGCCCGACAGCCTCGCGGTGGACCGGTACCCGCCACCGGCCAGGGACGCGGGGAACGAAATCCCGCTCGCCCGGCCGGGCAAGAACGCGGCTACCGAGCCGGGTAACCGTTACCCCGGCAACGGCCACTAATGGCCGGTTCCAGACGTGACGGTAAGTCGCTTCACAGGGAACGCAGCTGTGCGGTAACGTTCCCGATGCTTAGCTAAACGAAGCTTCTGACGAAGAGGAATGCGTTCAGTGGCCAGGGTGCTCAAACGATTGTGGATCCCGCTGGTCTTCGTGGTTGTGCTCGCGGTGTCGGGCTTGATCGTGTCGCGGCTGCACCGGATCTTCGGTTCCGAAGATCTCAATGCCAACGCCGGCGCCGGGATCGAGATCGTGCAGTTCAACCCGAAGGTCGTCACCTACGACGTGTTCGGCCCGGCCGGCAGCACCGCCAGCCTGAACTACTGGGACGCCGAGGCCAACGTCCACCAGGTCAACAACGCGGTGTTGCCGTGGTCCTACACGATCAGCACCACCCTGCCGTCGGTCGCCGCCAACATCATGGTGCAGGGCGACAGCGACCAGATCAGCTGCCGCATCACCATCGACGATGAGGTGCGCGACGAACGGCACGCCGACGGCCGCAATGCCCAGACCTACTGCTTGGTGAAATCCGGATGACCCAACCGACCAGCACCGATCCCCGCACCCGACGGCCGATGCTGGCGCACATCCTGCGCTGGTTCGCGGTGCCGATCATCATCGGCTGGGTGGTGCTCACCGTCATCGTCAACGTCGCCGTCCCTCAGTTGGAGGAGGTCGGCGAGCTGCATTCGGCGCCGATGGCCCCCGAAGACGCGCCGTCCATGATCGCGATGGCCCGCCTCGGCAAGAACTTCAAGGAATTCGACTCCAACAGCACGATCATGATCGTGCTGGAGGGTCAGCAGGAACTCGGCGACGCCGCGCACAAGTACTACAACGAGCTGATCGACAAGCTCAAAAAAGACCCCGAACACGTCCAGCACATGCAGGACTTCTGGAGCGACCGGCTCACCGCGGCCGGGGTGCAAAGCAGCGACGCCAAGGCCGCCTACGTCCAGCTGAACCTCGCCGGTCAGCAAGGCACCACGTTGGCGAACGAATCCGTCGAGGCGGTCCGCAAAGTCATCGCCGACTCGTCGCCGCCGCCCGGGGTCAAGGCGTACGTCGCCGGTGCGGCCGCACTCACCGACGACATGCACGTCATCGGCAACGCCAGCCTGGCGAAGATCACGCTGTTCACCCTCGGCGCGATCACCGTGATGTTGTTGCTGGTCTACCGGTCGATCGTCACCACGCTGGTGCAGCTGTTCGTCACGTTGCTCGACCTGGCGGTGTCCCGCGGGGTGATCGCGGTGCTCGGGTGGCACGACGTCATGCGGCTGACCACCTTCGCCACCAACATCCTCACCATGTTGGCGATCGCCGCCGGCACCGACTACGGGATCTTCCTCATCGGCCGGTATCGGGAGGCACGCCAAGAAGGCCAGGACCGGGTCAGCGCCTACTACACCACCGTGCACAGCGTCACCCCGGTGGTGTTGGGGTCCGGGCTGACCATCGCCGGCGCCTCGTACTGCCTGAGCTTTACCCGGCTGCCGTATTTCAAGACCATGGGCATCCCGGTCTCCATCGGCATGCTGGTCGTGGTGGCCGCCGCGCTCACGCTGGGGCCGGCGGTGCTGACCGTGTGCAGCCGGTTCGGCTTGTTGGAGACCAAGCGCGCGTCGAAGAGTCGGCTGTGGCGGCGCGTCGGCACCACCGTCGTCCGGTGGCCGGGACCGGTGCTGGCCGCCAGCGGCGTGGTCGTCATGATCGGCATGGTCGCACTGCCGGGCATGGTGCCCGGCTACAACGACCGCCACTACCTGCCCAAGAGCGCCTCGGTCAACATCGGGTATGCCGCCGCGAACCGGCACTTCACCGAAGCCCGGATGAACCCGGACATGCTGATGGTCGAGGCCGATCACGATATGCGGAACACCGCCGACATGCTGGTGTTGGACCGGGTGGCCAAAAACATCATGCGCGTCAACGGCATCGCGATGATCCAGAACATCACCCGGCCACTGGGGATTCCGATTCAGCACAGCTCGATTCCGTTCCAGAACAGCATGCAAAGCCAGCTGTTGATGCAGAACATGGATTTCCTCAAGGAACGCATGGCCGACATGCTCAAGATGGCCGACGAGCAGCAGGTCACGATCAACTACCTGACCCAGATGCTGGACATCACCCAGCGACTGTCCGACACCACCCATGACATGGCCGGCACCACAGACGAAATGGTCGCCGTCACCGACGAGATGCGGGACCACATCGCGGATTTCGATGACCAGTGGCGCCCGATGCGCAACTACTTCTACTGGGAGCCGCACTGCTTCGACATCCCGATGTGCTGGTCGCTGCGCAGCATCTTCGACGCGCTGGACGGCATCGACAAGCTCGACGAGACGTTCGGGCACATGTCGATGGACATCCACAGCATGGACGCCCTGCAGCGGGAAATGGTGCAGATTCTGCCGCCGGCGATCGCCAGCATGAAAACCACCAAGGGTTTGACGCTGACGATGCACAGCACCTTCCAGGCGATGATCGATCAAATGGAAAACATGAGCAATACGGCGATCGTCATGGGGCAAAGCTTCGACGACTCGAAGAACGACGACCTCTTCTACCTGCCGCCGGAAGCGTTCGATAACCCCGACTTTCAGACCGGCCTGCGGCAGTTCTTGTCGCCGGACGGCAAATCGGCGCGTTTCTTCATCACCCACGAGGGTGACCCGGCCAGCGCGCAGGGCATCTCGCACGTCGACGCCGAACGCACCGCCGCACAGCAGGCCCTGAAGATGTCGTCGCTGTCCAACGCCAAGGTCTTCCTGGGCGGCCAAGCCGCCACCTTCAAGGACATGCGCGACGGCGCCAAGTACGACCTGATGATCGCGGTGATGTCGTCGCTGACGTTGATCTTCCTGATCATGCTGCTGATCACCCGCAGCGTGGTGGCCGCGCTGGTGATCGTCGGCACCGCCTCCAGTTCGATCGCCGCGTCCGTCGGGCTGTCGGTGCTCATCTGGCAGGACCTGTTCGGGATGAATATCCACTGGGTGGTCGCGGTGCTGTCGGTGATCATCCTGTTGGCGGTGGGATCGGACTACAACCTGCTGCTGGTGTCCCGGTTCAAGGAGGAGATTCACGCCGGGCTCAAGACCGGCTATATCCGCGCGATCGGCGGCTCCGGCGGGGTGGTGACGGCCGCGGGTCTGGTGTTCGCCGCCACCATGGCCGCCATGCTGGGCAGCGAGCTGCGGGTGCTCGGCCAGTTCGGGTCGACGGTGGCGATCGGGCTGTTGCTCGACACGCTGGTGGTGCGCGCGCTGTTCATGCCGTCGCTGGCGACCCTGCTGGGACGCTGGTTCTGGTGGCCGCGGGTGGTGCATCCGCGCGGCGACAACGCGCGCCGGCCCCAGCGCGTGTCCGAGGACACCGACCGGCTGTCGATCCCAACCCAGAGCTGACCCGGCCCCTGCCCCGGCACCCCGGACCGGCACCCCTGCCCACCCGGATTTGACACGTGTAAAGTTCGGCCGCATGGACAACATCAGGGGTAAGACCATCGCCATCACCGGCGCCGCGCGCGGGATCGGGTTGGCCACCGCCAAAGCGCTGCTGGCCCGCGGTGCCCGGGTGGTCATCGGCGACCGCGATCTCGATGTGCTGGAGAAGACCATCGCCGACATCAGCGGCCTGGGACCGGTGTCGGGGCACCCGCTGGACGTCACCGACCGCGAGTCGTTCGCGGCGTTCCTGGACAAGGCCCGCGCCGACGGCGGTGGCCACGTCGATGTGCTGATCAACAACGCCGGGGTGATGCCGATCGGGCCGTTTTTGCAGCAGAGCCAGCAGTCCATCCGCTCGGCGATCGAGGTGAACTTCTACGGCGTGCTCAACGGCTGCCAGCTGGTGCTGCCCGACATGGTCAAGCGCCGCACCGGGCACATCGTCAACATCGCGTCGATGTCCGGGATGATCCCGGTGCCGGGCCAGGTGGTCTATGTGGGCGCCAAGTTCGCGGTCGTCGGGCTGTCCACCGCGTTGGCCGACGAGTTCGCCCCGCACGGCGTCGACGTCACCGTGGTGATGCCGCCGTTCACCAACACCGAGCTGATCTCCGGCACCAAAACCACGGCGGCCAGCAAACCGGTGGAACCCGAACAGATCGCCGCGGCCATCGTCAAGGCCCTGGACAAACCCAAAACGCACGTGTCGGTGCCGGGCCCGATCCGGTTCACCGCCGCGCTGGCCTCGATGCTGGGGCCGCGCGGGCGGCGCTGGATGAACAAGCGCCTCGGCCTGGACCGGATCTTCCTAGACTTCGACAACACCGCCCGCCAGGCCTACGAGGAGCGGGCCCAGCACGCGCAGGGCGTCATCGAACACCAGGACTGAGTCCTGCCGCTGGTTCGCGGCACCGCCTAAATCAACGTCTCCGTCAACCTGGCGCGCATCCGGCGGGCTTGGCCAAAACCATTCCTGAACTGGGATATCGGCCTAGCCTGGGCCCATAGCCGAGTCAGGGGAGGCTGTCATGGCTGAGGTGAATCCGCGGGCGTACAACAGTGTTTGGCAGTTCCGGGCCGACGCCTGGTGCCGGCTGGAGGAGGCCAGCGAGCGGCTGGCCAATGCCGCCGGGCATGGCCGCGATATCCAACCGCTGATCGACACCGTCGACGGCCTGGTGGCGCAGCTGCGCCCCTATGAGCGTTATTGGGCGTTTCCGGGCACCGCGGTGTTCGGCCAGACCCAACGGCTGTTCGCCACCGGCAGCTACGGCAAGTTCGCCCGCACGGTGGCCCGGATCAACCGGGCGCTGGTCACCGAGTCCTACCGCAGCGGCAGCCTGGCCTCCCTCATCGACACCGAGGAGGAGGCCGAGGCCAGCGTGGTGCTGCGGCCGGAGCGCTCCGCCCGCCCGTATTTCGAGGTGCTGGTCGTCGAGACGATGACCGAGGCGCAGGAACGGGAGCTGCGCGAGGAGGTGCGCAGCTGGCGGCGGCCCGACGACCAGTTCATCTACGAACTGGTCGTGGTCGGCAGCGGCGACGAGGCGGTGATCGCGGCCCGGTTGAACGTGAACCTGCAGGCCTGCGTGATCCGGCGGCGGTTCTCGCACCGTTCGCGGCGGGACCTGTCGGCGCTGGCCGAGTTCGTCGACGCGCACGTCGCCGAGGATCTGGCCGACCACTCCCCCGAGGAACGCGCCCAGATCCTGGCCCGGTCGCTGGCCGAGACCCGCCCCGAGCTGGACCTGTACCTGATGACCGAGATCGAGGTGGAGGACGTCGCCGGCCGGCTCGGGCAACACTTCCGCCGAGTCTTCCACGCCGGGGAGGGTTCGCTGGACCTGCACCTGTGCCTGCTCGACGGGGTCGCCGCCCGGTACCGGACGCCGTTCTTCTCCGCGCTGCGCGAATACAGTCACCGCCCGACCGGGGTGTTCCACGCGCTGCCGATCTCGCAGGGCAAGTCGATCGTCAACTCGCACTGGATCAACGACATGGTCCGGTTCTACGGGCTGGAAGTGTTTTTGGCCGAAACCTCGGCCACCTGCGGCGGCCTGGACTCGCTGCTGGAGCCCACCGGGCCGCTGCGCGACGCGCAGGAGCTGGCGTCGCGCACCTTCGGGTCGCGGCAGACCTACTTCGTCACCAACGGCACCTCCACCGCCAACAAGATCGTCGCGCAGGCGCTGATCGCGCCCGGCGACATCGTGCTGGTCGACCGCAACTGCCACCAGTCCCACCACTATGGGCTGATGATGGCCGGCGCCCAGGTCACCTACCTGGATGCGTATCCGCTCAACCAGTATTCGATGTACGGCGGGGTCCCGCTGCACGAGATCAAGTCCCGGCTGCTGGCGCTGCGCGACGCCGGCAAGCTGGAGCGGGTCAAGCTGTTGATGCTGACCAACTGCACCTTCGACGGCATCGTCTACGACGTGCAGCGGGTGATGGAGGAATGCCTGGCGATCAAACCCGACCTGGCGTTCCTGTGGGACGAGGCCTGGTTCGCCTTCGCCCGGTTCCACCACATCTACCGCACCCGCACCGCCATGTATTCGGCGCGGGCGCTGCGGGAACGGCTGCGGTCCCCGGAGTACCGGCAGGGCTACGAGGCCTACGCCGCGAAGATGGCCGGCGCTTCTGGGTCGACGCTGCTGGAGACGCGGCTGATGCCCGACCCGGCGCGGGCCCGGGTGCGGGTCTACGCCACCCAATCCACCCACAAGACGTTGACGTCGCTGCGGCAGGGGTCGATGATCCACGTCTTCGACCAGGACTTCGACCAGAAGGTGCAGGAGACCTTCCACGAGGCCTACATGGCGCATACCTCCACCTCCCCCAACTATCAGGTGTTGGCCTCGCTGGACGTCGGCCGCCGGCAAGCCGACCTGGAAGGGGTGGAGCTGGTGCAAAAGCAGGTCGAAAACGCCATGCAACTGCGCGACGCGATCGACAACCATCCGCTGCTGAGCCGCTACATGCACTGCCTGTCGACGGCGGAGATGATCCCGGATCGCTTCCGCCCGTCGGCGATCGACCAGCCGCTGCGCAGCGGGCTGCGCAATATGGCCACCGCCTGGGAGCACGACGAGTTCGTGATGGACCCCAGCCGCATCACCCTGTACGTGGGGCCCACCGGGATCGACGGCGACACCTTCAAACGCGCCGAGCTGATGGACCGCTACGGCGTGCAGATCAACAAAACCTCCCGCAACACCGTGCTGTTCATGACCAACATCGGCACCACCCGCAGCTCGGTGGCCTATCTGGTGGAGGTGCTGGTCAAGTTCGCCCACGAGCTCGACGACCGGATCACCGACATGGGGCTCAACGAACGCGCCCGACACGAGCGGGCGGTGCAGCGGCTGACCAACCCGTCGGCGCCGCTGCCCGATTTCAGCGGCTTCCACCCGGCGTTTTTGGAGAAAGATGGGGACGGCGCCTCCACCCCCGACGGCGATGTGCGCCGCGCGTTCTACCTCGGCTACGACGACAGCCTGTGCGAATACTTGAGTTCCGAGGAGGTCGAGGACCGCATCGAATCCGGTGAGCAGGTGGTGTCGGCGACGTTTGTCACCCCGTATCCGCCGGGCTTTCCGGTGCTGGTTCCCGGGCAGGTGTTCAGCCAGCAGATTCTGTCGTTCATCCGCAGCCTGGATACCCCCGAAATCCACGGGTATAAGCCGCATCTGGGGTATCGGGTGTACACCACCAAGGCGTTGGAGATGACCGAAGCCCACGCCCGGCCGTGGAGTCGGCTCGGTGGTGAAAGTCTTGCCGCCCAACCGAAGTCGAGTGCCCCGCGGCGGTCCGGGTCGACACGCGCACCCAGTGTGGGCAATGGCTCCGGCTCCGGTGCCGCGCAGGCGGTCGGGCCTGGCCAATGAGGTGGCGGTTCTGCTATAGATCGGAGGGGGATGCGACGCTGTAGGGGCAGGATCTTCCTGGGCTCACCAGCCGCCTGGAGCAGTACCGCTGACAGTGAAGGAGCACTATGAGCACGCCTTCGGTTGTGCCGCAACGTCATCGCGTGGTGATTATTGGGTCGGGGTTTGGGGGGTTGACCGCGGCCAAGGCTTTGAAGCGCGCCGACGCCGACGTTACCGTCATCTCCAAGACCACCAGCCACTTGTTTCAGCCGTTGCTGTATCAGGTGGCCACCGGGATCTTGTCCGAAGGTGAGATCGCCCCGGCCACCCGGCTGATTCTGCGGAAGCAGAAGAACACCCGGGTGCTGCTCGGCGAGGTGGAAGACATCGACCTGACCGCGGGCACGGTGACGTCGAAGCTGATCGACATGCGCACCGTCACCCCGTTCGACAGCCTGATCGTGGCCGCCGGCGCCCAGCAGTCCTACTTCGGCAACGACCAGTTCGCCACCTACGCGCCGGGCATGAAAACCATCGACGACGCCCTAGAATTACGCGGCCGCATCCTGGGCGCGTTCGAGGCCGCCGAGGTCGCCACCGACCACGCCGAGCGGGAACGCCGACTGACCTTCGTGGTGGTCGGCGCCGGGCCGACCGGAGTCGAATTGGCCGGGCAGATCGCCGAACTCGCCGAGCGCACGCTGGCCGGGGCGTTTCGCACCATCGAACCGCGGGACTGCCGGGTGATCCTGCTCGACGCCGCGCCGGCGGTGCTGCCACCGATGGGCGAGAAGCTCGGCCTCAAGGCGCAGCGCCGGCTGGAGAAGCTGGGCGTGGAGGTCCGGCTCAACGCGATGGTGACCGCCGTCGACTACCAGGGCATCACCATCAAGGAAAAGGACGGCAGCGAGCACCGCATCCAATGCGCCTGCAAGGTGTGGGCGGCCGGGGTGCAAGCCAGCCCACTGGGCAAGATGATCGCCGAGCAGGCCGAGGGCACCGAGGTGGACCGGGCGGGGCGGGTGTTGGTGCAGCCCGACCTCACCGTCAAGGGCCACCCGCACGTGTTCGTCGTCGGCGACCTGATGAGCGTGCCCGACGTGCCGGGGATGGCCCAGGGCGCCATCCAGGGCGCCACCTACGCCACGAAGGTGATCAAACGCGCTTTGAAAGGCCACGACGACCCCACCCAGCGGGCGCCGTTTCACTACTTCAACAAGGGCAGCATGGCGACGGTGTCGCGGTTCGACGCCGTCGCGCAGGTCGGCAAACTCGAGTTCGGCGGTCTGCTGGCCTGGTTCGCCTGGCTGGTGCTGCACCTGTACTACCTGATCGGGCACAAAAACCGCATCACCACCATCATCGCCTGGTTCATCACGTTTCTAGGTCGCGGGCGGGGGCAGATGGCCATCACCAGCCAAATGGTCTACGCCCGGTTGGCGATGAACCGGGTCGCCGAACAGCAGCGCGGGGCGCTGGCCGCGGCCGAACAAGCCGAACACGCCGAGCAAGAAGCCGGCTAAGCTCGCCCGTTTCGCGGCCCTTCCCACGCGCTTCCCGTGCCGAGTTGTTGCGTTAATACACGCCTTTCGAGCGGCGCCTAGAACCTGACTTGGCTCAAAGCTGAAATAGATTGTGGTGCAACACCCCTCACGATGACCGATCGCATTTGTTGCGACACGTGGCGGACAGCCACACCGGTCACACCAGCACCGTCTCTCGACCATGACATGGTTACGGAATCGGATGTCGTATGTGATACCACCAGTCGCGGTCGCCCGATCGGTGGGTTCCGCGACGCGTGCTGGGTGGCCGCCTCGGACAGCGAAACGGGCACAACAACGGGTTGCTATCAGCGACGATATCCAATTCGACAACGCACTATCCCTCCAGCCAGAGACTGGTGATGCACGTGTGAACCGTGAGGGCACACCCAATAGAGCCAACTCGGGCCGAGTGTGCAATCACGGCGTCGAGTGTGCATCCAGGGCGCTATTTTCGCGGAATCTCCGCCCTCAGTGCACACTCGGTGCGGGCCGATTAGCGGTCACCTACCCCTAGCCGCGCGAAGTGACGGGCACGCGGGCGACATCGGCCATTGGGTGGCATTTGCCCCCGGCGCGCGACGCGGGCCGCTAAGCTCCGCCCTCAGTTGGCCAGAGCGCCTTCAAATTTACCCTCCCGAAAGGACGGCGTTATGCAGGTCTCCAAGTTCCGGTTGGCGGTTGCCGGGGCCCTCACGGCCACCAGTTTCAGCTTGATCGGCGCCGGCACGGCGTATGCGATTCAGGAACATATGGTCAGCGCCAGAGACCACCTGAATCAAGGCCTGTCCGAGCTGCAGCAGGCCGAACCCGACAAGGGCGGGCATCGCGAGCAGGCGATCAACCTGGTGCAGCAGGCGATTGATCAAGTCAATCAGGGCATTCAATACGCGGACTCGAACGGTCAGCCCGCCCCGGCACCCGAGCCGGGCGTGCCGCCGATTCCCTGAGCCGCCCGTTGCGCCGAGTGTGGGGTTCATGCACGCTATTTCGACTGTGGCGTGTACCAACTTCACGCTCGGCGCGGGGCCGGGCGGTTAGCGGTTACCCGCCGGCGCTAACCCAGCGCTTGATCCAGGTCGGCGATCAGGTCATCGGTGCTTTCCAACCCCACCGAGATACGCACCACGCCGTCCCCCAGCCCGATCGCGGCGCGCCCCTCCGGGCCCATCGCCCGGTGGGTGGTGGTCGCCGGATGGGTGATCAACGACTTCGCGTCGCCGAGATTGTTGGAGATGTTGATCAACTGCAGCTTGTTCAGCAACTCGAATGCCCGCTGCTTGGCGGCGTGTTCGGGCGCGTCGAGCTCGAAGGTGATGACGGTGCCGCCACCGGACATCTGCCGCTGGGCCAGGTCGTACTGCGGATGCGACGGCAGGAACGGGTAGCGCACCCACCGCACGTCGGGGTGGCGTTCCAGGAACTCGGCGATCCGCAGCGCCGCGGAGTTGCTGTGCTGAACCCGAATCGCCAGGGTTTCCAAGCCTTTGAGCAACAGCCAGGCGTTGAACGCGCTGATCGCCGGGCCGGTGTGGCGCATCAACTTCTGCACCGGCCCGTCGATGTACTCCTGGTCGCCCAGGATCGCCCCGCCCAGCACCCGGCCCTGCCCGTCGAGGTGTTTGGTGCCGGAGTACACCACCACGTCGACCCCGAGCGGGAAGCCCTGCTGCAATAGTGGCGTTGCAAAAACGTTGTCCAGCACCACTTTTGCCCCGGCGGCATGGGCCAGCTCGGTGACCGCGGCGATGTCCACCAACGATTGCATGGGGTTGGATGGTGTTTCGAAGAACACCGCCTGGGTGGGCACCGACAGTGCCTGCTCCCACTGGGACAGGTCGTCGCCGTCGACGAAGACGGTTTCGACCCCCCAGCGCGGCAGGATCTCGTTGCACACCACGAAACACGACCCGAACAGGCTGCGCGCGGCGACCAGCCGGTCACCGGCGCCCAGCAGCGCGCCCAGCGCGGTGAACACCGCCGCCATTCCGCTGGCGGTGGCGAACGCCGCCGGCGCGCCTTCGATCAGCCGCAGCCGCTCCTCGAACATGGTGATCGTCGGATTGCCGTAGCGCGAGTACACAAAGCGGTCCACCTCGCCGGTGAACGCCTGCTCGGCGGCCTCGGCGGACTCATACACATAGCCCGAGGTCAAAAACATCGCCTCGGAGGTCTCGGCGAACTGCGAGCGCAGCACCCCGCCGCGCACCCCGATGGTGGCCTGGCTGACGCCGTCGGGCAGCGGGTCCGGCCGGCGGACCGAAGGCTGCTCGCTCATGACTGCGTCCAGGGCAGCCCGACCGCGCGCCAGCCGGTGCCGCCGCGGTGTCCGTGTTCGTCGAGGTTGCCCTCAAAGCCGTCGAGCACGTTGTAGGACGGGGCGATGCCCGCGGCGGTGGCGGCCACCGCGGCGCCGATCGAGCGGTTCCCGGACCGGCACAAAAAGACCACCGGCCGCGGCCCGGGGGTGACTCCGGCGGCGAGCAGATCGGTGACGAAGTCCTCGTTGCGCTGCCCGTCGGTGCGGTTCCACTCGATGTAGATCACCTCGCGGCCCAGCCCGGACAGATCGGGCACCCCGACGAAGCGCCACTCGGCTTCGGTGCGCACGTCGACCAGCACCGCCTCCGGGTTGTCGCTGAGCAACTCCCAGGCCTGCTGCGGCGTGATATCTCCTGCGTAGGAAGGCCCGACCGCCGGGCTATCAGGAACGGACAACTGGAACCTCGCGCTATCGGAACAAGGGGCACTGAACATCTACACCGTAGCCGCGGCGCCCGGCACCAAAAGCCGCGGGCACGGGTGGCGTCGGCGCTGCACAGCGGATTAACGCACGTCGACGCTAAGCGCCCCACAGCTTGCGCAGCGCGGCCGCCGCGTGACCGGCCCGCTCCCGCGCGATCAGCGCGTCGGAGGCGGTGGCGATGGCCACACCCAGCCGGCGCCGCGGATACCCCTCGTGGTGCCCGAAGACCACGACATCGGCTTCGGGAACCGCCAGCGCCTCGGCCAGCGCGCCGGTGACCAGCTTGGTGTCGGCCGCGGCGTCCACCGCCTCACGGCCGGAGTAGATCACCCGGGCGGCGCCCGGCGAAATCATGATGGTGTCGGTGGTCAGGCCGAGGATCGCCCGCGCCTGCAGCTCGAACGCCGAAAGCCGCTGGGTGCGCTGGGTCAGCAGCGCGGTGTCATAGGGCCGCACGGCGACGTCGGAGAAGTACACCTCGTCGCCGTGGATCAGCAGCTCCACCCCGAACACGCCGTGGCCGCCGAGCGCCTTAACGATCCGGGCGGCAATCGACTTGGCGGCATCCAGGGCGGCGGTGCTCATCGGCTGCGGCTGCCACGACTCCACGACCAGCTCACCGTCGCCGCCGTCGATGCGCCGGTGCCCGATCGGCGCACAGAAGTCCAGCGTCGGCCCGTCGGGCCCCTCGCTGCGCACGGTGAGCAGGGTGACCTCGTAGTCGACCTCCACCACCGTCTCGGCCATCACCCGGCTGTGAGCGACCCGGTCACCGGCGGACACCGCCCGCTGCCAGGCCGGCTCGACGTCCTCGGGGCGCACCATCACCGACTCGCCCTCCCCGTGCGAGGCCGCCACGGGTTTGACCACCATCGGGAAGCCGGCGTGCTCGGCCACCGCCCGCAGCTCCTCCACCGAGCCGGCGAACCAGAACGGCGCGGTGGGCAGGCCGAGTTCGTCGGCGGCCAGCCGTCGCATCCCCTCCCGGTCGGTGGTGAGCCGGGCGCCGCGGACGCTGGGCACCACCTGGGTGAACCCGGTTTCGCTGGCGGCGGTCAATGCGTCGGCGGCCACCAGGTCGGTGGCGGTCACCACGAACCGCGGCTGCAGCCAGCCGATGGTGGCGGCCAATTCGTCGGTGTCGGTCAGCTTGACCACCACCGACTGGTCGGCGATGCCGTGCAGCGGCGCGTTGGCGAATCGGTCGGCGGCGACCACCTCGACACCCAGTCGCTGAAAGGCCAGCACCAATTCGCGGCCCAGATCCCCGGAACCGAGCAGCATCACTCGGGTGCGACGGGCGCGTTCGGGATCGGTCGGCGGATCTTCGGCGGTCGACGGTTTTTTGGCGGCCGGGATGGCCTCGGTCACCGGCGGGTGGTCGGCGGTCGCGATGGCCTCGGTCACCGGGGGATGATCGGCGGCCGGAATGGCCTCGGTCACCGGGGCCGGCTCGGCAGGGGCTGGGGCGTCCTCGGCCGCGCTCTGCTCGTGCCGTCCGTGAGACTCCGGCTGGTCGGTCCGGCCCTCAACCACTGGCTCATCCTCACCTTCGTTCATCGCGCTGCGCCCGCGCGCAGGCGATGCTGCATGCTGCTCAAGGATAAGTGCGATCGGGCCGATGGTGACGAACGGAGGTCGGAGCACGTGAATCCCACCCTGTTGGCCCCGCTGGTGGCGGCGGTGTTGCTGGCCGCGCTGGCCCGCCGGCACAACGTGTCCGCGCCGCTGGTGCTGGTGGTCGCCGGGCTGGCGGTGGGGCTGATTCCGGTGGTCCCCGAGATCACCCTGCGCGCCGACCTGGTGTTGTTCGTGATCCTGCCGCCGCTGCTGTGGTCGGCGGGCCTGGAGAGCTCCTACCTCAACATGCGCCGCAACGTGCGCTCCATCAGCCTGCTGGCGATCGGGCTGCCGTTGGCGACCACCGTGGCGGTCGGCGTGGTGGCTTACCACACCGTGCCCGAGCTGACCCTGGCCGCGGGACTGACGCTCGGCGCGATCGTGGCGCCGCCCGACGCGGTGTCGGCCACCGCGGTGGGGCGCCGGGTCGGGCTGCCCCGGCGGATCATGACGCTGCTCGGCGGCGAAAGCCTGCTCAACGACGCCACCGCGCTCACCGCCTACAAGGTGGCGCTGGGTGCGGCGATCGGCACCGCGGTCAGCTGGCGGCACGGGCTGGCCACCTTCGCGTTGGCGGCGGTCGGGGGTGTGGCGGTCGGCGCGGCGTTGGGCATGGTCATCGTCTACATCCGGTCGCGGCTGGACGATCCGCTGGTGGAAAGCGCGATCGGGCTGGTCGCGCCGTTCGTCATCTACCTGGTGGCCGAGGAGATCCACGGCTCCGGGGTGCTCGCGGTGGTGGTGGCCGCGCTGATCCTGGGCCAGCGGTTCACCCGGGCGCACTACGCCACCCGGCTGCAGGACCAGGCGGTGTGGCGGGCGGTGCAGCTGGTGCTGGAGTCGTTCGCCTTCCTGCTGATCGGCCTGCAGCTGCCGAGCGTGGTGCACAACCTGCGCGGCATCGCCGCCGCCACGTTGGTGGTGGCGTCGGCGGCGGTGTTCGGCACCGTGTTGGCGGTCCGGATCGGCTGGGTGGTGTTGTTCGCCTACCTGCCGCGCCTGGTGTCACCCCGGATCCGGGCGCGCGAACCCGCGGCCACCCCGGGGCAGGTGCTGGTGCTGGCCTGGGCGGGGATGCGCGGGGTGGTGTCGCTGGCCGCCGCGTTCGGTGTGCCGGTGACGACGCTGGCCGGCGCCCCGTTCCCGGGTCGGCCGCAGCTGGTGTTTTTGACGTTCGTGGTGGTGGTCGGCACCCTGCTGCTGCACGGGCTGACGCTGCCGTGGCTGATCCGCAGG
>NZ_MLQM01000049.1:0-29087 GCF_001854525.1 Mycobacterium talmoniae | reverse complement strand
GACCAGCAGCAGCTGGGCGAGGTAGACGGCCAGCTGGGGCCGTCGACCGGGTGCGGGGTCAGCCATCGGCGTGCCCGCCGGGCGGGGTGAGGGTCTCGGCGGCCGCGATCGCGCCCAGCACCGCGCGGGCTTTGTTGGTGGCCTCGGTGTACTCGTAGGGGCCGTTGGAGTCGGCGACCACCCCGCCGCCGGCCTGCACGTAGGCGGTGCCGTCGCGCATCAACGCGGTGCGGATCGCGATCGCGAAATCGGCGTTGCCGGCGAAGTCCAGGTAGCCGACCACGCCCCCGTACAGCCCGCGCCGGGTCTTCTCGACTTCCTCGATGAGCTCCATGGCCCGCACCTTGGGCGCCCCGGACAGGGTGCCGGCCGGGAAACAGGCGGTCACCGCGTCCAACGCGGTGCGGTCCTCGGCGAGCATGCCGGTCACCGTGGACACCAGGTGCATGACGTGGCTGTAGCGCTCGATGTGGCTGTAGTCCTCGACGCGCACCGTGCCCGGCACGCACACCCGGCCCAGGTCGTTGCGGCCCAGGTCGACCAGCATCAGGTGCTCGGCGCGCTCCTTGTCGTCGGCCAGCAGCTCCTTTTCCAGCAGCTGGTCCTCTTCCTCGGTCTTCCCGCGCCACCGGGTGCCGGCGATCGGGTGGGTGGTCGCCCACCCGTCCTGCACGGTGACCAGCGCCTCCGGGCTGGATCCGACGATGGAAAACGCCCGCGACCCGTCGCCGGCGGGGACCTGCAGCAGGTACATGTACGGGCTGGGGTTGGACACCCGCAGCATCCGGTACACGTCAATCGGGTCGACGGCGGTGTCCATCTCGAACCGCTGCGACGGCACCACCTGGAACGCCTCACCGGCCTCGATTTCGCCCACCAGACGCTCCACGATCGCCCCGTACTCCTCGACGGTGCGTTGCGCCCGGTGCCGCGGCTCGGGGCGGCTGAAGGTGGCCACCGTCGACGGCAGCGGCTGGCCCAGCGCCGCGGTCATCACGTCCAGCCGGGCCACCGCGTCGTCGTAGGCCTCATCGACGCGCTCGTCGGTGCCGTTCCAGTTCACCGCGTTGGCGATCAGGGTGATGGTGCCCTCGTGGTGGTCGACCGCCGCGACGTCGGTGGCCAGCAGCAGCAGCATGTCGGGCAGGCCCAGATCGTCGACGGTCAGCTCCGGCAGCCGCTCCAGGCGGCGCACCAGGTCGTAGCTGAAGAACCCGACCATCCCGCCCGACAGCGGCGGCAGCCCGTGCGGGGCGCCGGTCGCCAACAGCGCCAGCGTGGCGCGCAGCGCCTGGAGGGGGTCCCCGCCGGCCGGGGCGTCTTGCGGCACTGTGCCCAGCCAGACCGCTTGACCGTCGCGCACCGTCAACGCCGACGGCGCCCCCGCACCGATGAACGACCACCGCGACCAGGACCGGCCGTTTTCGGCCGATTCCAGCAGGAAGGTGCCCGGCCGGTTGCCGGCGAGCTTGCGGTAGGCCGACAACGGCGTCTCGGCATCGGCCAACACCTTGCGGGTCACCGGAACCACCCGGTGCTCGGCGGCCAGCGCCCGGAAGTCCTCCCGGGAGGTCGTTACTGCGAGGGTGGCGTCGTGCACGCGTACATCTTCCCAGACCCGCGGACGGGCACCGGCGTAGCGTGACGGCCATGAAAACTGGTGACACCGTGGCCGACTTCGAGCTTCCCGACCAGACCGGCACACCGCGCCGGCTCAGCGCCCTCCTCGCCGACGGGCCGGTGGTGCTGTTTTTCTACCCGGCGGCGATGACGCCGGGCTGCACCAAGGAGGCCTGCCACTTCCGGGATTTGGCGTCCGAGTTCGCCGCGGTCGGCGCGCAACGGGTCGGGATCAGCGCCGATGCGGTGGCCAAGCAGGCCAAGTTCGCCGACCAGCAGGGCTTCGACTACCCGCTGCTGTCGGATACCGACGGCACGGTCGCCGCGCAGTTCGGCGTCAAGCGCGGCCTGCTCGGCAAGCTGATGCCGGTCAAGCGGACCACGTTCGTCATCGACACCGACCGCACGGTGCTCGACGTCATCGCCAGCGAATTCTCCATGGACACCCACGCCGACAAGGCGCTGGCCACGCTGCGGGCCCGCTCGGCGTCCTAGCCGCGTCCCGCCGTTCCGGTAGCATCGCTGGGGTGGGCAGTCCCAGGGCCGCGGAACATCCGCGGCCGGACCATGTCATCGCGCACCTCAGCGACACCCATCTGATTGCCGGCGACGGCGAGCTGTACGGCGACGTCGACGCGGAAGCCCGATTATCCGAGCTGCTGGACCGGCTGGCGGGCTCCCAGGCGCGCCCGGACGCCTTGGTGTTCACCGGGGATCTCGCCGACACCGGCCAGCCGGACGCCTACCGCGCGCTGCGCGAATTGGTCGAACCGCTGGCCGATCGCCTTGGCGCCGAGCTCATCTGGGTGATGGGTAACCACGACGACCGGGCCGCGCTGCGCGAGCACCTGTTGGGTGAGGCGCCGACGATGGCCCCGATGGACCGGGTGCACGAGGTCGCCGGGCTGCGGATCGTGGTGTTGGACACCTCGGTGCCCGGCCACCACCACGGACAGCTCACCGCGCAGCAGTTGGAGTGGCTGGCCGCGCAGCTGGCCGAGCCCGCCCCGTTCGGCACCATTCTGGCCATGCACCACCCGCCGGTGCCCAGCGTGCAGGACCTTGCCGCGCTGGTGGAACTGCGCGACCAGGCTGCGCTGGCCGAGGTGCTGGACGGCACCGATGTGCGCAGCATCCTGGCCGGGCATCTGCACTACTCCACCACCGCCACCTTCGCCGGCATCCCCGTCTCGGTGGCGTCGGCGACCTGCTACACCCAGGACCTGTTGAGCGCCGGGACCCGGGGCCGCGACGGCGCGCAGGCGTTCAACCTGGTGCACTGCTACCCGGACACCGTGGTGCACACCGTGGTTCCGTTGGCCGCCGGGCCCACGGTGGGGCGGTTCGTCCCGCCGACGGCGGTGGACCGGGAGCTGGCCGACGCCCGGGTGAGCATCCTGCCGGCCGCCCGCATCCCGCGCGTCGCCCAGCAGCCCTCCCGGGCGTAGCGGGGCCGCCGCTCACTCGTCGGCGGCGACCCGCTCCCACGGCGCCGGCACCGGGAAGTAGCTGTCCAGGAACGCGCCGACCACCCGGGCCCGTTCGGCGGCGTCGACCTCGGGGAAACTGCCATCGTTGAGGCAGAAGAAGTCGAACTTGCGCTTCTTCAGCAGCCCCGGCAGTTTCGCCAGCCCCGAGCGCAGCGTGGTGTCCACGTACAGCATCTTGGCGGCCTCCTGCTGCACCGCGCGCCCGCTCATCAAGGCGTAGTAGTGGTACAGCGAGTTGGTCACCGAGATGTCGGTGCTGGCCCGGAACCGGCTCGCCTGGGTGCGGGCGAAGTCCACGGGGAACTCGGCCTCGAGCTCGTGCAGCACGCTCTTGCGCAGCGGTGCCGCGGTGTGCTCCAGGTGACGGGTGATGATCTTGCCGAACTTCTCCCACAGCAGCTGCCGGTTGACCCGCGCCGCGTTCTCGAAGCCGCTGCGCTCGGGGTGGTTGGTGCCCAGCCCGATCCGGGTGCCGGCCTCGATGAACTTCGTCACCCCACCGGGCGAGAAAAACATCGCCGGTGACAGCGGCCGACCGAAGAACATGTCGTCGTTGGAGTACAGGAAATGCTCGGCGAGGCCGGGAATGTGGTGCAGCTGGGTCTCCACCGCGTGGCTGTTGTACACCGGCAGCGCGCTGCGGTCGGTGAAGTGCTCCTTGGCCCGCACGATGGTGACCTTGGGGTGCGGCGCCAGCCACGACGGCACCGGCGAATCGGTCGCGATGAAGATGCGGCGCACCCACGGCGCGAAGGCGTGCACCGACCGCAGCGCGTAGCGCAGCTCGTCGATCTGGCGGATCCGCGCGTCGGCGTCGTCGCCCTCGCCGACAACGTGGTTCGCCATCACGGCGGCCCGCCGCGCGCGGAACTCCGGGTCGTTGCCGTCGACCCAGGAGAACACCATGTCGATGTCGAACGTGATATCACCGGCGTGCGGCGTGAACATCCCGGCGATCGTCGGCCAGGTGTGGCCGTGCAGATCAACCGTGGTGTGCACGATGTCGCTGAGCGGCAACACCTTCCGGGTCAACGAGTTCTCGATCGGGCAGATGGCCTGCTGGCCGTCGAACACCCAAAACTGCAACTCCACCCCCGCCGAGGCGCCGTACCGCAGCCCCGACCGCGGGCATTCGCGGCGACGGAACACCCGCAGCAGCCGCGGGTCCGGGGCCACCGACAGCAGCCCGTCGGCCAGATACACCGAGCGGCGCCCGGTCCCGTCGTAAACCTTGGCCCGCAACGGCATTTCCAGGCAGGCGGCCATCAACACCTCGGCCACCCGGGCGCGCAGGGCGATGTCCACGACGAGCGCGGGACGTCCGTCGGCGCCGCGGATGAGCAGAAACGGGATACCTGCCGCGTCGAGTTCGGCGCGCAGGAACACCAGGTCGGCCGCCATCGCCTCATACGGGGTCAGGCGCAGCCCATGGGTTGAGCCAACAACGGGAGCTTCGATCATGCTGGTCACGGGTCCACCTGCCTTCCACACGCGACATCGGTCAAGGGTGCACAACGAGGGATCCCGCGGAGCGGTCGAGCGGCGACGGTGCCCTCACACGTTGAGCTTCGGCACTGGGCGACGTATCCCCGTACAGCCGGGAAGCCACTTGGGATCACCCCTTAAGCCGGGGAGATCTGTCCTGATCTTGGGCGTCTCTCGACGTCGTCAGATCAGTGGCCTGTGTTCATCCAGGAGCCTCGCCTAACGAGGTGCATCCGCGAGGGTACACCGTTTTGCGGACTCGGCAACTCGAGTTATTCCGGGCGGCCCTGTCGTCCGAGCAGCTCACCCGGGCGGTCCCAGCCGACCCCGAACCGGTCGAAATCGCCGTCGTAGGAAACGATCCCGGCACGATGCTCCACGGCCAGCGCCGCCAAATGGGCGTCGTTGACCAGGTTTCCCCCGCTCCCCGCCCGACCCAGCATCGTGGTGAAGACCTCGACGTGCCGGGCCGTGGGGTTCACCAGCACCGCACTCGGCGCGGCCAGCCAGTCCGCAAGCCGTTCAGCCGCTTCCGCGGGGCGCAGCGGATCGGGGAACAAGCCCTCCTTGGTGGACAGCCGGGTGAAGGCCAGCAACGGCACCCAGGCGAAGCCAACGCGATCCGCCCCGGACAGCGCGCCATCCAACCAGCGCCGCGAGGCATTGTGGTGCTCGGCGGCTGTGTTCACGGCGTACAGCAGCACGTTGGCGTCGACGATCCTCATGGGCGTTATGCACCGCGACGCTGCCGGCGGATCAGCTCCTCATCCTCCAGGTCGGCCGCAAGTTGCAGGGCCCGGTCGAGGTTGACCGTGGGTACACCCAGGTTGGCCGTGCGGGTGGTGAACCGCCGCGGCTCCGCGCGTCCCGCCGCGCCATCGCGAATGGCGTCGTTGAGCGCCTGCTTGAACGACACCTGGCGCTCGGCCATCCGACGCCGCACCAACTGTTCGACGTCATCGTCCAACGTCACCGTCGTCCGCATCCGTGACAGCATAGCATCAAATATTTTGACAGCATGCTGTCAGATGCCCTACGAGGGCTCGGGGACGCCGCGCGGGCCGGCGCCCACCGCATCGGCCAGCAGCTGCAGCAGCCCGGACAACCCGGGCGCCCGGAGCAGCCAGCCCAGCACGGCGTAGCCCAGCGACACGTGGGCCAGCGCCGCACCCACCGCCCGGATGCCCGCCAGCACCGTCCCGTCCGCCGCCTCGTACCGGATGCGGCGCAGCTGCCCGGGATGGTGCTCCGCCGCGACCACCCGCAGCGCCGCCGGCCGACGGGCGGCCAACCAGGAACCCACGTCGCGGCACGGCTCGCACGACGCCGCGACGTACAGCCGCGCGGCGGGCTGCTGCGGGCAGGGGTGCCAGCGCGGCAACCAATCGCGCACCGCACGGCGATAGGCGATCCAGTCGTCCCCGAAGCGGCCCCGCAGGTGCTCGCGTTCGCTCCAACCGGCGATCCCCCCGCTGAACACCGCGGCGATCCCGGCCGCCAACACCAGCGCCGGTTCGCCGAACACCGCCGCGGCGATCAGCAACAGGGCGACCCCGGAGACCTGCATGGGGTTGGCGAGGTAGGCGTACGGCCCGCCGGTCACCAATGCCGGCGGCGGATCCCACGGGAACGGGGTGCCACCGTGGTGCACGAAGTCGGCCACGGCCCGCAGCGCGATGATCGCGACCACGGCGCCGGCTTGGATCCATAGCATGTCCCAGGGCCCGCCGACACGGTGCCACTCCTCAGCCCAGCCGGTCCCGGTCAGCGCGAACGTCATTGTGGGACACACGAACAGGACCACCGCGGCGAACAACACGACCTGCAGCGTGGCGCGTACCCGCAGCATCCGCCGGTGCGCGGTCGCGACACCGAGCACCACGCCGGGCAGCAGGCAGACCGCCACCGCCAGCGCCTCACCCCACCACCAGTTCGGCCGCAGCACCACCAGCGGTTGCAGGCTGTCCATGGCCAGCACATCCGCGGCGAGCAGGACCGCCACCGGCACAACCGGTGTCACCCACGGCATCATCAACACCGGCACCGCACCCCACAGCACCGCCCAGCCGACGATCACATCGACGGGCACGCCCGCCCACATCGATCCGACGGTGCCGAAGGCCCACCACCCGAGCTGGACGGCGGCGGCGTTCACGGCAAGCAGCCCAACGACATTCCACAGCGCCGCCAGAAACGCTGCACCACGTAGCCGCGCCGTCGGCGCCGACAACCAGAGCCCACCGGCCAGCACCGCGGGGGCGACCGCGGCGAGCCCGCGCAGCTGGCTGACGTCCAAACCGGTTGTCATGACCCCAAATCGAGGGCGTCGAGCAGGTAGGCCGCCGCCCGTTGGGCCACCACGCGTTCGATCGGGCCGAAATACCAGGCCGGCGCGAGCCGCCGGGTGTACCGCAACGCCCAACTGATGGCGGTGTGGCCGGGGTCCACCGAATGCCAGCTGATGTCGACCGACCGCCAGGTCAGCCAGGTCGCCAACGGCGTGGTGTCGGACACCAGCCGCATCCGCACCGAGTTCGGACCGCGTTCGACGACTTCGAACTCCACCTGGGACGGCGCTTCTCCCCAATGGTGCGCGGCGATGAACGACGGCCGGTGGTGGGCGCCGTCGAACAGGACGGTGCGCCGGTCCCCCACCGCGAGCCCGCTGCCGTGGTCCATCCGGGGCCGCGGAAAGCCGAGCGCCAACACGCCGGTGGGTGCGACCTGGGCGAAACGCAGCGGCCGGGACAGCGCCGCAATCACCTCGTCCGGCGTCGCCGCCACGGTGCGGTGCGCCGCCACCGCGGTGTCTCCGGGGAGGGTGACGGCGGGCGCCACGCCCTCGGCCGACAGGGCCAGCGCGACGACCGGAAGCACCACGATGCGGGCCACCCCGCCGCCGCGGCGCCGCAACCGATCCACCAGCCACGCCACGATGATCCCGACGCCGTAGAACAACGGCGCCGCGATCAGCACGCAGATGAAGCCCTCGCCGAGCACCGGGATGGCCAGCAACAGCAGGATGGTGATCGCCTTGATCGTCATCCCGATCGCGCGGCCGGACGGCGCCGACAAGGTGAGGATCAGCGCGAGCACGGTGGGAATCCCGATATAGAACGCCGCGGTCTGGCCCAGCCCGACGCCCTTGACGAGCTTGAACAGCACCAGGCCCACCACGAACGCGACGATCAGGCCCGCCAGCGACCACTGCGCGGCACCGGGCCGGTAGCGCCGCGGCGCCTCCGGAACCCCCTCGCCCTGCATTACCGCGGGTCAGTCGGCGGGTTGGTCCGGCTCCGGCGAGTCGGTCTTCGCCGAATCCGGCTGAGGCAGCAGGGATTCCAGTGCGGACCGGGTGATCCGCCGGAACGCCCGCTTGGGCCGGTTGGCGTCCAGGATGGCCACCTCCAGGGTGCCGGGCCCCAGCGGCCGCGGCTCCGACCCGTTGCCGCCGTCGGTCTTCTTCAGCGCGTCGACGGCGATGCGCAGCGCGTCGGCCAGTTCGGCGTTCTCCGCGTAGGACTCCTTGAGCGCGGCGATGATCGGCTCCGTCGTGCCGCCCATCACCACGAAATGCGGCTCGTCGGTGATCGACCCGTCATAGGTAATCCGGTATAGCTCGGGCGGTTTGGACTGCCCCTGGTAGGCGACCCCGGCCACGCACAACTCCACCTCGTAGGGTTTGGCCTGCTCGGTGAAGATGGTGCCCAGCGTTTGCGCGTAGACATTGGCCAGCTGGCGGGCGGTGACGTCGCGCCGGTCATAGGCGTAGCCGCGGGTATCGGCGAACTGGATGCCGCCGCGGCGCAGGTTTTCGAACTCGTTGATCCGGCCGGCGGCCGCGAACCCGACCCGGTCGTAGAGTTCGCTGATCTTCTGCAGGGAGCGCGACGGGTTCTCCGCGACGAACAGCACCCCGTCGGCGTAGGCCAGCGCCACCACGCTGCGGCCGCGGGCGATGCCCTTGCGCGCGAGCTCGCTGCGCTCGCGCATCGCCTGCTCGGGCGAGATGAAATACGGAAAACTCACTTCGCACCCCGCCGCTTGGGCTTGTCGGGACCGGCGGCGTCCGGGCGGGTTCGGCTTTCGATCACCTCACGGGCCAGCTCGGCGATCCGCGGCTCGGCCACGTCGACGGCGCCGTCGGCATCGATGGTGACCGCGGTCGGGTAGATGCCGCGGACCAGATCCGGTCCGCCGGTGGCCGAGTCGTCGTCGGCGGCGTCGTACAGCGCCTCCACGGCCACCTTGAGCGCCGAATCGGCGTCGGTCACCCGCGAGTACAGCTTCTTGATCGACGACTTGGCGAAGATCGAGCCCGAGCCCACCGCCTGGTAGCCCTCCTCCTCGACGTTCCAGCCGCCGGCGGCGTCGAACGACACGATGCGCCCGGCGGTCTGCGGGTCGTCCGCGTCGATGTCGTAGCCGGCCAGCAGCGGCAACGCCACCAGGCCCTGCATCGCCGCACCCAGGTTGCCGCGCACCATGATCGCCAGCCGGTTGACCTTGCCGGCAAACGTCAGCGGCACCCCTTCCAGCTTCTCGTAATGCTCGAGTTCCACCGCGTAGAGCCGGGCGAACTCGACGGCGATCGCCGCGGTGCCGGCGATACCGGTGGCGGTGTACTCGTCGGTGATATACACCTTCTGCACGTCGCGGCCGGCGATCATATTGCCCTGCGTCGAGCGGCGGTCCCCGGCGATGACCACCCCACCCGGGTACTTCAACGCGACGATCGTGGTGCCGTGCGGCAGCTGAGCGGCACCGCCCTCACCCCCGCCGCCGGCGCTGAGGCCGGTCGGCAGCAGTTCCGGTGCCTGACGCCGCAGGAATTCAGAGAATGACGACAGGTCGACCGACGGATTGGCTAGTGCTGAGGTAAGGGGCAGATGATCGCGGAACGGCCAGGTCACTGTCCGCCCTTTTGGACGTATGCCCGCACGAAGTCCTCGGCGTTCTCCTCGAGCACGTCGTCGATCTCGTCGAGCAGGTCATCGGTGTCTTCGGCCAGCTTCTCGCGACGCTCCTGGCCCGCCGCAGTGCTGCCGGTGAGGTCCTCGTCGTCGCCGCCGCCACCGCCACGCTTCGTCTGCTCCTGAGCCATCGCTGCCTCCTGCTTTCTCATCGGCCCCGCATCACGCGCGTCGGCCGGTCTCTCCACCCTACCGGTCCATGGCGATGTTGCTGCGGCTCTAGGTCGTGAGTTGTTGCACCAGTTCCACAGCGCTGTCCACCGAGTCCAGCAGCGCCCCCACGTGGGCCTTGCTGCCCCGCAGCGGCTCCAACGTGGGGATCCGCACCAGCGAGTCGCCGCCCAGGTCGAAGATCACCGAGTCCCAGCTGGCCGCCGCGATGTCGGCGCCGAACCGGCGCAGGCATTCGCCGCGAAAGTAGGCGCGGGTGTCGGTGGGCGGGTTGTCGACCGCGTTGAGCACCTGCTGTTCGGTGACCAGGCGCCGCATGGAACCCCGCGCGACCAACCGGTTGTACAGGCCCTTGTCCAGCCGGACATCGGAATACTGCAGGTCAACAAGGTGCAGCCGGGGCGCCGACCAGCTCAGGTTCTCCCGCTGCCGGAACCCCTCCAGGATCCGCAGCTTGGCCGGCCAGTCCAGCAGGTCCGCGCACTCCATCGGGTCGCGTTCCAGCAGGTCGAGCACGTTGGCCCAGGTCGTCACGATGTCGTTGGCCCGCGGATCCGGGTCCCGGGCCTCGACCAGTTTGGCCACCCGGTCCAGGTAGATGCGTTGCAGCGCAAGACCGGTCAGCTCCCGGCCGTCGGCCAGCGCGACGGTGGCCCGCAGCGACGGGTCGCGGCTGATCACGTGCACCGCGTGCACCGGCCGGGCCAGCGCCAGGTCGCTCAGGTCGATCCCGTGCGCGGGCCCCTCCTCGATGAGGTCGAGCACCAGCGAGGTGGCGCCCAGCTTGAGGTAGGTCGAGGTCTCGGCGAGGTTGGCGTCGCCGATGATCACGTGCAGCCGCCGGTATTTGTCGGCGTCGGCGTGCGGCTCGTCACGGGTGTTGATGATGCCGCGCTTGAGGGTGGTTTCCAGCCCGACCTCGACCTCGATGTAGTCGGCGCGCTGGGACAGCTGGAACCCCGGCTCGTCCCCGGACGGGCCGATGCCCACCCGGCCCGAGCCGGTGATCACCTGGCGGGACACGAAGAACGGGGTCAGCCCGGCGATGATGGCCGAAAACGGCGTCTGCCGGCTCATCAGGTAGTTCTCGTGCGATCCGTAGGAGGCGCCCTTGCCGTCGACGTTGTTTTTGTACAACTGCAGCTTGGCGGCGCCCGGCACGCTGGCGACGTGCCGCGCGGCGGCCTCCATCACCCGTTCGCCGGCCTTATCCCAGATCACCGCGTCGAGCGGGTCGGTGACCTCGGGCGCCGAGTACTCCGGGTGGGCGTGGTCGACGTACAGCCGCGCTCCGTTGGTCAAAATCATGTTCGCCGCGCCCACCTCGTCGGCGTCGACGACCGGCGGCGGGCCGGCCGAGCGGCTCAGGTCGAAACCGCGGGCGTCGCGCAGCGGGGATTCCACCTCGTAGTCCCAGCGGGTGCGTTTGGCGCGTTGGATGCCCGCCGCCGCGGCGTAGGCCAGCACGGCCTGGGTCGAGGTGAGGATCGGGTTCGCGGTCGGATCCGACGGCGACGAAATGCCGTATTCCACTTCGGTCCCGATGATCCGCTGCATCGTTTCAGCCTAGAGGGGCGCCGTTGCGGGCTCCGACCGAGTCCGCTGCGGCCGCGCGCATCGCGTGTGCGGCGGCCGCGCGCATTGAGTGTGCGCCCAGGGCGGGATTCGCGCGCCGGCACCGCCGTGTGCGCACACTCAACGCCGCCATTACACAGTCAACGCCCGGCGCACCACACCCGTCACACACTGCACAGGTGCGCCGCGCTCCCGCACGAGCGTGCGCAAATCCGGAAATTTCCTCGGCGTGTCGACCGGGGACACGCACGCTCGCGGGAAGGGGTGACCCTACAGGTATTGGCCCAGGTTGGATTCGGTGTCGATGGCCCGGCTCGCGCTGGAGCTCTTGCCGGTGACCAGGGTGCGGATGTAGACGATCCGCTCGCCCTTCTTACCCGAGATCCGTGCCCAGTCATCGGGGTTGGTGGTGTTGGGCAGGTCCTCGTTCTCGGCGAACTCGTCGACAATCGAATCCAGCAGATGCTGGATGCGCAGACCGGGCTGGCCGGTTTCCAGCACCGACTTGATCGCGTTCTTCTTCGCCCGGTCGACGACGTTTTGGATCATCGCCCCGGAGTTGAAGTCCTTGAAGTACATGACTTCCTTGTCACCGTTGGCGTAGGTGACCTCCAGGAACCGGTTGTCGTCGATCTCGGCGTACATCCGGTCGACGACCTTTTCGATCATCGCCTTGATGCACAGCGTGCGATCGCCACCAAACTCCGCCAGGTCATCGGCGTGCACCGGCAGGTCGTCGGTGAGGTACTTGGAGAAGATGTCCTGCGCCGCCTCGGCGTCCGGCCGTTCGATCTTGATCTTGACGTCCAGCCGGCCGGGCCGCAGGATCGCCGGGTCGATCATGTCCTCGCGGTTGGAGGCGCCGATCACGATGACGTTCTCCAGCCCCTCCACCCCGTCGATTTCGGAGAGCAGCTGCGGGACGACCGTGGTCTCCACGTCCGAGGAGACGCCGGTGCCGCGGGTGCGGAAGATCGAGTCCATCTCGTCGAAGAACACGATCACCGGGGTGCCTTCGGAGGCCTTCTCCCGGGCCCGCTGGAAGATCAGCCGGATGTGCCGCTCGGTCTCCCCGACGAACTTGTTCAGCAGCTCGGGGCCCTTGATGTTGAGGAAGTACGACTTGGCTTCCTTGGCGTCGTCGCCGCGGACCTCGGCCATCTTCTTGGCCAGCGAGTTGGCCACCGCCTTGGCGATCAGCGTCTTGCCGCAGCCGGGCGGGCCGTACAGCAGCACCCCCTTGGGCGGGCGCAGCATGTATTCGCGGTACAGCTCGCCGTGCAGGAACGGCAGCTCCACCGCGTCGCGGATCTGCTCGATCTGGCGGCCCAGCCCGCCGATGTCGTTGTAGCTGACGTCGGGCACCTCTTCGAGCACCAGGTCCTCGACCTCGGCCTTGGGAATGCGTTCGAACGCGTAGCCGGCCTTGGTGTCGACCAGCAGCGAGTCGCCGGGGCGCAGCTTGCGGGGCCGCAGGTCGTCGTCGAGGGCGTCGAAGGTGCCCTCGGGCAGGTCGGCGGCCACCAGCGGCTCGGCCAGCCACACGATGCGCTCCTCATCGGCGTGGCCGACCACCAGCGCGCGGTGCCCGTCGGCCAGGATTTCGCGCAGCGTGGAGATCTCCCCCACCGATTCGAAGGTGCCGGCCTCCACCACGGTCAGCGCCTCGTTGAGCCGGACGGTCTGGCCCTTCTTCAGCGAGCCGACCTCGATGTTGGGTGAGCAGGTCAGCCGCATTTTGCGGCCGGAGGTGAACACGTCGACGGTGTCGTCGTCATGGGTGCACAGCAGCACTCCGTAACCGCTGGGCGGCTGTCCGAGCCGGTCGACCTCTTCGCGCAGCGCCAGCAGTTGCTGACGGGCCTCCTTGAGGGTTTCCATCAGCTTGGAGTTGCGGGCCGCTAACGAGTCGATGCGGGCCTCGAGTTGATGCACGTCGCGGCTGCTGCGCACAGCGTCCTGCGGTCCGCTCGCATGCTCCAGTTGCTCGCGCAGCACGGCCGCTTCGCGACGCAGCTCTTCCAGCTCGGCGGCGTCGTCCTCGGACATGCCCGTTTGCCGGGGGCCACCGAACGATTCAGAACGCTCTGACTCACCCATGTTGCGCTCCTTTCCCATGCCGGAAGTTGGCGCGGCGGATACTTCAACGCTACCGGCGATTGCGGATCCATGTGCAGACTAGGAATCCGACACACGGGTGACACTGTTAGCCTTGCTGCTACATCGGTCGGATCGAGAGGACAGCCGTGACCCTGAAATCCCTAGCCACAGGCGTGGCAGCCGTCGCCGCGATCGGGGCGGCCGCCGCCGGTGTGACATCTATTGCATCGGTGGGCCCGGCGGCGTCCGAGGTGCAGCCGGTGGTCTTCGGGATCCCGGTTCCGCTGGATCCGGCCCCCGACGTCCCGGCCCCCGACGAGCTGATCGGCCTGCTCAACAACCTCGCCGACCCCGGTGTGCCGTTCGCCAGCAAATCCGGGCTGGTGGAGGGCGGCATCGGCCCCATCGAGGCGCACGCCGCCGACAAGCGGCTGCAGAAGGCCGCCCAGAAGGGCCAGCTGCCGTTGCAGTTCAGCGTCGCCAACATCGCGCCGAGCGGGCCGGGGACGGCCACCGCCAACGTCACCGCGTCCGGACCGCAGATGGCGCCGCGCACCCTGGCCGTCAGCTTCGTCAACCAGGATGGCTGGAAGCTGTCCCGGTCCTCGGCCATGTCGCTGCTGCAGGCCGCCTCGGCCGGCTGACCCGCCAGCGGGATGCGACGTCGAACCGCCCTGTTGAGCGCCGCCACGGTTGTGGCGGCGCTCGGGCTGTCGGGGTGTTCGTCGCACCGGCCGGCCGCCGAGTCGAGCGCGCCGGAGTCCTCGACGACCACCGTGCAGCAACCGGCGGCGACGCCCGCCGCGGACCTGCCGGCGCCGGAGGCCCTCACCGAGGTGCTGTACCGGCTGGCCGACCCGGGCATACCGGGCACCGACAAACTGAACCTCGTCGCCGGCGCGACCGCCGCCGACGCCGCCACCCTGGACAAGTTCGCCAAGGCGTTGCTGGACAACGGGTACACCCCGCCCAGCTTCGACGCGACCGACCTGGCGTGGTCGGATGCGAACCCGGCCGATGTGGTGGCCACCGTCACCGTCAACAAACCCGAGCCCGACGGCGGGTTTTCAATCCCGATGGAATTTAAGCCGCACCAGGGCGGCTGGCAGCTGTCCCGGGAAACCTACGACATGCTGCTGAACCTCGGCAAAACCTCGGCCCCGACGTCGCCGGGCCCGCCCGGCTGACCCGCATACCGGGATGTGGATCGGTTGGCTGGAGTTCGACCTGCTGCTCGGTGACGTGCATTCGCTCAAGCAGAAGCGGTCGGTGGTGCGCCCGGTGGTGGCCGAGTTGCAGCGCAAGTTCGCCGTGTCGGCCGCCGAGACCGGATCCTTGGACCTGCACCGGCGGGCCAGCATCGGGGTGGCGACGGTGTCGGCCGACCGCGCCCATGCCGTGCAGGTGCTCGACGCCGCCGAACGGCTGGTGGCCGCCCGCCCCGAAATCGAGCTGCTGTCCACCCGCCGCGGCCTGCACCGCAGCGACGACTAGAGGTTATTTGCCGCCCAGTGTGGGGTTAATCCACGCGTCGCCGACGCAGGCGTGCCTTAACCCCACACTCGGCGCCCCGGCCCCTCGGCTACAGCTGTTTGCGCCGCCGCGGGGTCGGCGCGACGACACCGGGCGCCAGCCGACGCACCGCCACCAGGAACGCGGTGTGGCCGCGCATGCTGTGCTGCGGGCGCACCGCCAACCCGACGACGTCCCAGCCGCGCTGCAGCGTCTCCCAGGACCGCGGCTCGGTCCAGCACCGCTGCTCGCGCAGCGCCTCCACCACCTTCGACAGCTGGGTGACGGTGGCGACGTAGACCACCAACACACCGCCGGCCACCAGCACCCGCGCCACCGCGTCGAGCACCTCCCACGGCGCCAGCATGTCCAGCACCACCCGGTCGATCGAACCGTCCGCCAGCTCGGTGTCGGCGACGTCGCCGATCAGCAACCGCCAGTTGTCGGGAACCGCACCGAAAAAGGTCTCCACATTGCGCCGGGCGTGCTCGGCGTGGTCGTCGCGCACGTCATAGGAGATCACCTGCCCGCCCGAGCCGACCGCCCGCAGCAGCGAGCAGGTCAGCGCCCCCGAGCCGGCCCCGGCCTCCAGCACCCGGGCGCCCGGGAAGATGTCGCCCTCGTGCACGATCTGGGCGGCGTCCTTGGGGTAGATCACCTGGGCGCCCCGCGGCATCGACATCACGTAGTCGACCAGCAGCGGGCGCAGCACCAGAAACGGATCAC
Organism: Mycobacterium talmoniae; assembly: GCF_001854525.1. NCBI lineage: Bacteria > Bacillati > Actinomycetota > Actinomycetes > Mycobacteriales > Mycobacteriaceae > Mycobacterium > Mycobacterium talmoniae. The sequence continues at coordinate 13,435 of NZ_MLQM01000049.1, read as the reverse complement.
CGTTGGCGGCGGTGACGACGCTGCCCTCCGGCAGCCCGATCACCGCATCGTGGGCGATCGCCCCGCGGTGGGTGTGAAACTCCGCGCCGGGGGTCAGCAGCATCGTGTAGCGGCGGCCCTTGGCGTCGGTGAGCTGGACGCGATCTCCCTCGCGGAACGGGCCGGTTGCTGACACAGGCGTCTAGCCTGCCAGCAGACCCGCCGGGATACGTGCGCGGGGCTGTCGGGGGTTCCTCGTAGGCTGCCGGGTATGAGCGCGGAGGAGGCAGCCAAACCCACCCGGCCGGCGTTGTCGCCGTCGCGGGCGGCGGACTTCAAGCAGTGCCCGCTGCTGTACCGGTTCCGGGCGATTGACCGGTTGCCCGAGCCGCCGTCGACGGCGCAGCTGCGCGGGTCGGTGGTGCACGCCGCGCTGGAGCAGCTCTACGGCCTGCCCGCCGCCCAGCGCGACCCGGACACCGCCACCGCGCTGGTGACGCCGGCCTGGCAGCAGGTGGTCGACGCCGACCCCGACCTGGCCGGGCTGCTGGACCCCGAGCAGCAGACCCAGCTGCTGGCGGAGGCCCGCGCGCTGCTGTCGGGCTACTACCGGCTGGAGGACCCGCGCCGGTTCGACCCGCAAAGCTGCGAGCAGCGCGTCGAGGTGGAGCTGGCCGACGGCACCCTGCTGCGCGGGTTCGTGGACCGCATCGATGTCGCCCCCACCGGGGAGCTGCGGGTGGTGGACTACAAGACCGGCAAGGCGCCGCCGGCCGCCCGCGCGCTGGCCGAGGCCAAGGCGCTGTTCCAGATGAAGTTCTACGCGGTGGCGCTGCTGCGCTCCCGCGGGGTGCTGCCGACCCGGCTGCGGCTGATCTATTTGGCCGACGGCCAGCTGCTCGACTACTCCCCCGACCACGAGGAACTGCTGCGGTTCGAGAAAACCCTCACCGCGATCTGGCGGGCGATCCGTTCGGCCGGGGCCAGCGGCGATTTCCGGCCCAGCCCGTCGCGACTGTGCGACTGGTGCGCCCATCAGGCGCTGTGCCCGGCGTTCGGGGGCACCCCGCCGCCGTATCCGGGCTGGCCCTCCGAGCCGGCCGCATGACCGCCGCCGGCGACGATGCAGAGCGGAGCGATGAGGAGGAGCGGCGCATCAACGGGTGTTTTTACCGTCGGCGGCCCGCCGACGGGGACTACCAGGTGTTCGACTCCACCGATTTCACCCGCAGCAATTGGGCGGCCGACCTGCAGCACGGATCCCCGCCGCTGGCGTTGCTGACCCGGGCCATCGAGGAGCTGCTCCCGACTTCGCTGCGGATCGGTCGGCTCAGCCTGGAAATCCTGGGCGCGGTCCCGGTCGCCCGGGTCAAGGTGCGGGCCTGGGTGGAGCGGCCCGGTAAGCGGATCTGCTTGCTGGCCGCCGACATGCGGGCGCACGACGGCGCCGGCACCGAGCGCCCGGTGGCCCGGGTCAGCGCCTGGGCGTTGGCCACCAGCGACACCGGCGACGTCGCCCGCGACCGCCACCCGCCGCTGACCGAGGGCCCGGCCCAGCCGCTGCCGCCGCACTGGTGGAACGCCACCGGCTACCTGGAGGCGGTGCGGTGGCGCCCGCAACCGGATGATCCGGCCGGGGCGGCGGTGTCCTGGCTCAGCCCGCTGACCCACCTGGTGGACACCGACGACACCACGCCGCTGCAGCGGCTGGCGATGGTGGTCGACTCCGCCAACGGCATCGGCGCCGCCCTGGACCCGGCGCGGTTCACGTTCATGAACACCGACAGCGTGGTGCACCTGCACCGGCTTCCGGTCGGCGTCGACTTCGGGGTGCGGGCCCGCGGCTCCATCGGCCCCGACGGCATCGGGGTGACCACCGCCGAACTGTTCGACCGCACCGGGTTCATCGGCACCAGCGCGCAGACGCTGCTGATCCAGCGGCGCGGCTGACCCACGGCCGCTACAGCGGCGACATCTCTTGCAGCACGGTGGGAATCAACTCGCTGACGGTGGGATGGATGTGCATGGTGCGCGCCAAGGTGGTGTAGGGCGCCTTGGCCGACATCACATCCAAGATGGCGTGAATGGCCTCGTCGCCGCCGACGCCCAGGATCGCCGCGCCCAGGATCTCGTCGGTGTCGGCGTCCACCACGATCTTCATAAATCCTTGTGACTCACCCTTTTCCACCGCCCGGCCGACCCGGGTCATCGGCCGGGTGCCGACCAGCGCGCGGCGCCGGGTGGCGCGCACCTGGTCCACCGTCATCCCGGCGCGGCCCAGCGGCGGGTCGATGTAGAGCGCGTAGGTGGGGATCCGGTCGCTGACCCGGCGCGGGTCGTCGTCGAGCAGGTTGGCCGCGACGATCTCGAAGTCGTTGTAGGAGGTATGGGTGAACGCGCCCCGCCCGTTGCAGTCCCCCATCGCCCAGATGTGAGCGACGTTGGTGCGGCACTGGTCGTCGACGGTGATGTAGCCGCGTGAATCGGTCTGCACGCCGGCAGTTTCCAGCGCCAGGTCGTCGGTGTTGGGCCGTCGTCCCACCGCCAGCAGCAGGTGACTGCCGTCGATCGGCGCGGCGCCCGCCCGCGGGCTCACCTGGACACCGTTGCCGCGGTGGGCGACCGAGATATCGTCGGCGCCGACGACGATCTCGACGCCTTCGGCCCGCAGGATTTCGGTGATGGTGGCCGAGACGTCCTCGTCTTCGCGCCCGGCCAGCCGCGGCCCCTTCTCGATGACGGTCACCGCGGCGCCGAACCGGCGGTACATCTGCGCAAACTCCAGCGCGATGTAGCTGCCGCCGATGATGACGAGATGGTCGGGCACCGTGTCGAGTTCCAGGATCGACACATTGGTCATGTAGTCGACGTCGGCCAGCCCGGGAATGTCGGGCACCACCGCCCGGCCGCCGACGTTGAGGAAAATCCGGTCGGCGGCCAGCACCTGATCGCCGACCCGCAGCGTGTGCGGATCCTGGAAGCGGGCGTGCCCGCGCACCACGGTGCAGCCGGCCAGGCCGTCCAGCCACTGCTCGACGCCGCGGCGGTCTTTGGTCATGATGTCGTCTTTGCGGGCCTTGACCTTGGCCATATCCACGCTGATCGGGCCGGTGCCCACCCCGTATTCCGCGCCCCGGCGCGCCAGTTGGGCGGCGTGCGCGCTGGCCACCAACGTCTTGGTCGGGATGCAGCCGGTGTTGACGCAGGTCCCGCCGATCAGTTTGCGCTCCACCACCGCGACGGTGTGGCCGGCCGCGGTCAGCCGGCCCGCCAGCGGCGGGCCGGCCTGGCCGGCGCCCACCACGATGGCGTCGAAGCGCCGAGTCACACGATGGCCGTCAACGCGGCGATGCCGAAGCCGCCCAGAACCGCAACGGCGTCTTCAAGCAACGCGATCGACAGGTCGTGGTCGTCGTTGGCGGCCACCAGGCGGGTCCGGGCCTCGTAGCCGCCCAGCGTGCCCAGCACCGCCCCCAACACACCCGCGCCCAACGCGGTCCAGGTGTAGGCCCATGCGGTGCCGATCACCGCGCCGGCGAACCCGCCCGCGATGACCCGGACGATAAACGCCGCCGCGGACGTGCGGTTCGGGATGCTGGGCAGCTTGTCGCCGACCAGTTCGGCGACCGCCAGCAGGGTGAGCAAGGTGACCGTCACCGGATGGCCCAGCCACGACGCCCACGTCCCGTCCATGTTGATCCACTGCAGCAGGCTGGCCCAGGCGACCGCCGCCGGCGCGGTGAACGTCCGCAGCCCGGCGACCACACCGATCAACAGGGCGAGCAGCAGCACGATGGCGTGCGTCACATTGACCTCCTCGGACCGCCCGACCACCGGACGCTAACACGCCGCGGTCAGCCACCGCCGGAGATCAAAACCGGCAGAACCGAATGTCGGAGGCCAGGATGGCTTTGGCGCCGACGGCGGCCAACTCGTCCATGATCGCGTTGACGTCGCGGCGCGGCACCAGTGCCCGCACCGCCACCCAATCCGGGTCGGCCAGCGGCGCGATGGTCGGTGACTCCAGCCCCGGGGTGATCGCGGCGGCCTGGTCCAGCGCCGAGCGCGGGCAGTCGTAGTCCAGCATCAGATACTGCTGGCCGAACACCACGCCTTGCACCCGGGCGGCCAACTGGTCACCGACGGCCGTGGTTTGGGCGTCGCGGCCGTTGGGTTCGGCGCCCTCGATCAGCACCGCCTCCGAATCACACAGCGACTCACCGAAGGCCACCAGGTCGTGCAGCCGCAGGGTGCGGCCGGACCCGACCACGTCGGCGATCGCGTCGGCCACCCCCAGCTGCACCGAGATCTCCACCGCGCCGTCCAGCCGGATCACCGTGGCCTCAATGCCCTTGGCGGCCAAGTCCCGTCGCACCAAGTTCGGATACGCGGTGGCGATCCGTTTGCCCGCCAGATCCGCGGTGGTCCAGTCCCGCCCGGCCGGGGCGGCGTAGCGGAAGCTCGACGACCCGAAACCCAACGCCAACCGTTCCCGCACCGGGGCCTCGGATTCGCGGGCCAGGTCGCGTCCGGTGATGCCGAAATCCAGTTCCCCGGAGCCGACGTAGATGGCGATGTCCTTGGGCCGCAAGAAGAAGAATTCCACCTTGTTGCCGGGGTCGATGACGGTGAGATCCTTGGCGTCGGTGCGCCGCCGATAGCCGGCCTCCGCCAGCATCTCGGCGGCCGACTCGCTCAGCGCCCCCTTGTTGGGGACCGCGACCCGCAACATCGACATCACAGCTTCCGGTACACGTCGTCGAGGGTCAGCCCCCGCGCCAGCATCAACACCTGGGTCCAGTACAGCAGTTGGCTGATCTCTTCGGCCAGCGCCGCGTCCGGCTCATGCTCGGCGGCCAGCCACACCTCGCCGGCCTCTTCGAGGATCTTCTTGCCCACCGCGTGCACCCCGGCGTCCAGCGCCGCCACCGTCGCGCTGCCGGCCGGCCGGGTGGCCGCACGCTCACCGAGTTCGGCGAACAGCTCCTCGAAGGTCTTCACGGGCAGCGATTGTGTCATGCGGCGGCCAGCAAAGTCACGGCGGTTTGGCCGCTACCCGTGTCCGGGCATGTCCTCCAGCGCCACGCCCTTGGTTTCCCGGACCCAGCGCCACACGAACACCCCCGACAGCACCGCGTTGGCGGTGTAGCAGCCGTACGCCAACGGCAGCACGTCGCGCAGCGCCGGGAAGCTGGCCGCGATGACCCAGTTGGCCACCCATTGGGCGGCCACCGCCAAACCCAGCGCGGCCGCCCGGATGCGGTTGGGGAACATCTCGCCCAGCAGCACCCACAGGATCGGCCCCCAGGACACCGCGAACGCGACGACGAAGACGTTGGCGGCAACCAGCGCGATCGGCCCGGCCACCCCGACCAGGTGCGGTTTGCCGTCGGCCACCGGGGCGGTGGCGAAGGTCACCGTCAGCGTCGCCAACATCGCCGCCATACCCGCCGACCCGCCCAGCAGCAGCGGTCGGCGGCCCACCCGATCGATCAGGCCGATGGCGACGACGGTGATCAGCACATTGACCGCCGCGGTGATCACCGAGATCGCGAACGACGCGCCCTCGTCGAAGCCGACCGCCTGCCAGAGCACCTTGGAGTAGAAGAAGATCACGTTGATGCCGACGAACTGCTGAAAGATGGCCAGTCCCAGGCCCACCCACACGATCGGGTACAGGCCGCCGGCGGGTCGCCGCAAATCGCGCCACGACGGCGGGGTTTCGTGGCGCAGCGTCTGGCTGATCCGGTCGACGGTGGCGTCCACGTTGGCCGCGCCGAACAGCCGGGCGATCACCCGCCGGGCCGCCGGAAGCTGGTGCACGGCAATCAGATGCCGCGGTGATTCCGGGATGGTGCCGACCAGCGCGCCGTACAGCAGCGCCGGCACCGCCTCCCCCAGGAACATCCACCGCCAGGCCGGCAACCCCAGCCACAGCGTCCCGCCGGAGCCGCCGGCCAGCTCGGCCATTAGCCAGTCCACCACCAGGGCCACCAGGATGCCGGACACGATGGCCAGCTGCTGCAGGGTGCCGAGCCGGCCGCGGATGTGCGGGGGCGAGATCTCGGCGATGTAGGCGGGGGTGACCACCGACGCCACCCCGATGCCGAGGCCGGCGACCAGCCGACCCCCGATCAGCGCCCCGATGCTGGTCGCCAGGCCCGCGCCCACCGCTCCGGCCAGAAACAGCGCCGCCGCCAGCAACATCGCCGCCCGCCGGCCGGCGCGGTCGGCGATCCAGCCGGTGGTCAGCGCCCCGACCATCCCGCCCAGCAACGACGCCGCCGCCGCGAAGCCCAGCAGCCCGTTGCCGACCCGGAAGGCGTCCTGCACCGCCCCGACCGCGCTGTTGATCAGCGACACGTCGTAGCCGAAGATCAGCCCGCCCAGCGCCGCCACCGCCGCCACCCGCACCGCGGTGCGCGCCGACGGCGGGCCGCTGGTCACGCGGTGCGGTCGCCGATCCCGGTCAGCCCGGCGTGGGTGGCGCGCAGGTCGGCGACGTCGAGGCCGGCCAGCGAGGCGACCCGGTGCCGGCGCGGGCCGTCGGGCACCTCAACCTGGTTGGGCACCACCAGGACCGGGCAGCCGGCGGCGTCGGCGGCCGCCGCGCCGGTCACCGAGTCCTCGATGGCCAGGCACCGCTGCGGCGGCAGCGCCAGCAGCGCCGCGGCGCGGCGGTACGGGTCCGGTGCCGGCTTGCCGCGCGGCACCTCGTCGCCGCACACCACCGCCGCGAAGTAGTGTCGGCCGATGCTGTCGAGGGCCCGCTCGGCCAGCGCCCGGGGCGTGTTGGTGACCAGCGCCATCGGAACCGACTGCGCGGCCAGCGAATCCAGCAGTTCGCGGGCCCCGTCGCACCAGGGCAGCCCGGCGGCGAACAGCTCCCCGGTGTAGCTGTGCAGCCAGTCCGCGGAGGCCGCCATCGCGGCCGGGTCGGGCTCGAGATCCAGGTCGGTGTAGACGATGCGCATGGTGTCGGCCGCGCAGCCGCCGACCGTCGCGGCCCGCACCTCCGGGGTGAGCACCCCACCCAGCCGGGTGTACAGCGCCTCCATCGAGACGTCCCACAGCTTTTCAGAGTCGACCAGGGTGCCGTCCATATCCCACAGCACCGCGCCCAGAGTGGACAAATTCAGTCCTCCGGGTTGTAGGCGAGGTTGGAGCTGAGCCAGCGCTCACCTTCCTTCAGCGTCCAGCCCTTACGTCTCGCGTAGTCGGCGACCTGGTCCTGGGCCATCCGGCCGACCACGAAATACTGCGACTGCGGGTGCGCGAAATACCAGCCGCTGACGGCGGCGCCGGGCCACATCGCCATCGACTCGGTCAGCTCGATGCCGGTCCGCTCGTGCACATCCATCAACTTCCACAGCGTCGCCTTCTCGGTGTGCTCCGGGCAGGCCGGGTAGCCCGGGGCAGGGCGGATTCCCCGGTACTTCTCGGCGATAAGTGCCTCGTTGTCCAACTGCTCGTCGGGTTGGAATCCCCAGAACTCCTTGCGAACCCGCTGGTGCATCCGTTCGGCGAACGCCTCCGCCAGCCGGTCGGCGAGCGACTCCAGCAGAATCGCGCTGTAGTCGTCGAGGGCCGCCTTGAACTCGGCGATCTTTTCGCCGCTGCCCAGCCCCGCGGTGACGGCGAAGGCGCCGATGTAGTCGGCCAGACCCGTGTCTTTGGGGGCGATGTAATCGCTCAGTGACCGGTTCGGGATGCCTTCCCGGTGCTCGCCCTGCTGGCGCAGGTGGTGCAACGTGGTCAGCACCTCGGTACGGGTGTCGTCGGTGTAGACCTCGATGTCTTCGATACCCGAGCCGACCGCGTTCGCCGGGAAGAACCCGATCACCGCGTTGGCCGTCAGCCACTTCTCCTTGATCACGGTGTCGAGCATCTGCTGGGCGTCGTCGTACAGCTTGCGGGCAGCCTCGCCCGTGGCCGGGTTGTTGAGGATGTCGGGGAAGCGGCCCTTCATCTCCCAGGCGTTGAAAAACGGCTGCCAGTCGATGAACTCGCGCAACTCGGCAAGGTCGTAGTCCTGGAAATCCCGGACGCCGAGGCCCGCAGCGGGCACCGGCGGCGTGTAGCCGTCCCACTCGATCGGCGTCCGGTTGGCGCGCGCCTTCTCCAGGGTCAGCATCGGCCGCTCGTTCTTCTGGGCGTGCCGTTCGCGCAGCGATGCGTAGTCCTTCTCGGTGGCCTCCAGCAGCGCGGGCCGCTGTTTGTCGTCGAGCAGCGCGGCCGCGACGGGAACGGACCGCGAGGCATCCTTGACCCAGACCACCGGACCGCTGCGGCGCGGCGAGATCTTCACCGCCGTATGGGCGCGTGAGGTGGTCGCACCGCCGATCAGCAGCGGGATCTGCAGGCCTTCGCGTTCCATCTCGGCGGCGAAGTTGGACATCTCGTCCAGCGACGGGGTGATCAGGCCGGACAGGCCAACCATGTCGGCGTCGTACTCCTTGGCCGCGGCCAGGATCTTATCGGCGGGCACCATCACCCCGAGGTCGACGACGGTGTAGTTGTTGCACTGCAGCACGACCCCGACGATGTTCTTGCCGATGTCGTGGACGTCGCCCTTCACGGTCGCCATCACGATCGTGCCGTTGGTGTGCTCGGCGTCACCGGGCTGCTTCTCCGCCTCGATGTAGGGCAGCAGGTACGCCACGGCCTTCTTCATCACCCGGGCCGACTTCACCACCTGGGGCAAAAACATCTTGCCCGCGCCGAACAGGTCGCCGACCACGTTCATGCCGTCCATCAGCGGGCCCTCGATCACCTCGATCGGCCGGCCGCCCGCGGCGGCGATCTCGGCCCGCAGCTCCTCGGTGTCGTCATCGACATGGGCGTCGATGCCCTTGACCAGGGCGTGGGTGATCCGCTCGCGGACCGGGAGACCGCGCCACTCGGCGGCAGCCGCGTCGTCGGCTTTCTCGGAGGAGTTGAACCGTTCGGCGATCTCCAGCAGCCGTTCGGCGGCGTCCGGGCGACGGTTCAGCACGACGTCCTCGATGCGGTCCCGCAGCTCGGGGTCGATCGAGTCGTAGGGCACCAGCGCGCCGGCGTTGACGATGCCCATGTCGAGGCCGGCCTTGATGGCGTGGTACAGGAACACCGCGTGGATCGCCTCACGGACCGGGTTGTTGCCCCGGAACGAGAATGACACGTTCGAGATGCCGCCGGAGATGTGCACCCCGGGCAGGTTCTCCTTGATCCAGGCGCAGGCCTCGATGAAGTCGATCCCGTAGGTGGCGTGCTCCTCGATGCCGGTGGCCAGCGCGAAGCAGTTCGGGTCGAAGATGATGTCCTCGGGCGGGAAGCCGACCTGTTCGGTCAGGATCCGGTAGGCGCGCCCGCAGATCTCCTTGCGGCGCTCCAGGTTGTCGGCCTGGCCCTGCTCGTCGAAGGCCATCACGACCACGGCCGCGCCGTACTTGCGGCACAGCCGTGCCTCGCGGATGAACTTCTCCTCGCCCTCCTTCATCGAGATCGAGTTGACGATCGGCTTGCCCTGCACGTTCTTCAGGCCCGCCTCGATGACCTCCCATTTGGAGGAGTCGATCATCACCGGGACGCGGCTGATGTCCGGCTCGGTCGCGATCAGTTTGGTGAACCGGTCCATCGCGGCGACGCCGTCGATCATGCCCTCGTCCATGTTGATGTCGATGACCTGCGCACCGGCCTCGACCTGCTGCAGCGCGACCGACAGTGCGGTGTCGTAGTCCTCGGCCTTGATCAGGTTGCGGAACCGGGCGGAGCCGGTGATGTTGGTGCGTTCACCGATGTTCACGAACAGCGAGTCGTCGGTGATGTTGAGCGGCTCCAGCCCGGCCAGCCGGGTGGCCACCTCGATCGTGGGCAGCTCGCGCGGCGGCTTGCCCTCGACGACCTTGGCGATCTCGGCGATGTGCGGCGGCGCAGTTCCGCAGCAACCCCCGACGATGTTGACCAGGCCGGCGTCGGCGAAGTCGGCGATGTAGCCGGCCTGACGCTCCGGGGTCTCGTCGTACTCGCCGAAGGCGTTGGGCAGGCCGGCGTTCGGGTAGCAGGAGATGAAGGTGTCTGCGATCCGCGCCATCTCGGCGATGTAGGGCCGCATCTCCGGCGCGCCCAGGGCGCAGTTGAGGCCCACCGCGATCGGCTTGGCGTGCCGGATGGAGTTCCAGAACGCCTCGGTGACCTGACCCGACAAGGTGCGCCCGGACGCATCGGTGATGGTGCCGGAGATGATGACCGGCCAGCGGCGTCCGCGGTCCTCGAACAGCGTCTCGACGGCGAACACCGCGGCCTTGGCGTTCAGCGAGTCAAAGATCGTCTCGATGAGGATGATGTCGGCACCGCCGTCGACCAGGCCGCCCGCGGCTTCAAGGTAGGCCGCGACCAACTGGTCGTAGGAGACGTTGCGGGCACCGGGGTCGTTGACGTCCGGCGAGATCGACGCCGTCCGCGTCGTCGGCCCGAGCGTGCCGGCCACGTAGCGGGGCTTCTCCGGGGTGCCGTACTCGTCGGCCGCCTTGCGGGCCAGCGCGGCGCCGACGTAGTTGAGCTCGTAGCTCAGGTCTGCCATGTCGTAGTCGGAGAGCGAGATCGCGTTCGCGTTGAACGTGTTGGTCTCCAGGATGTCGGCGCCCGCGTCGAGGTACTCGCGGTGAATCCCGTCGATGATCTGCGGCTGCGTCAAGTTGAGCAGGTCGTTGTTGCCCTGCAGGGCGGTCGGCCACTCGGTGAAGCGATCGCCGCGGTAGCCGGCCTCGTCCGGCCGGTCCCGCTGGATCGCCGTGCCCATCGCGCCGTCGATCACCATGATCCGCCGGCGCAGCGCAGCCGTCAGTTCCTCGGTGCAGTCGGGCCGGATGTTGGGCACGAAAGTATTGGTCACGCGGGCTCCCTCCGTGGCGGAAGGCGTCCTTAACTCCGTCGAGCGTGGCGGCTACCGGTAGGGGCCGGCGAACCGTTGCAACGCCTCTCGACCACCGAAAGTCTACTTTGTCGCCCAGCGGCGGGACGAACGCCCCAACGAACGGGCCGACTCGGCCGGCACGGTCAAGCCCGTGATCTTTGCGCACGCCGTACGCTGATTCTGTGACCCGACCGTCGGACGGCCCCGTGCTGCCTGAACTGCACAACGCCATCGTGGTCGCGGCCTTCGAGGGCTGGAACGATGCCGGCGACGCGGCCAGCGATGCGGTGGAGCACCTGGATTCCATTTGGGAGGCCGATCCGCTGGTCGAGATCGACGACGAGGCCTACTACGACTACCAGGTGAATCGGCCGGTGATCCGGCAGATCGACGGGGTCACCCGGGAGCTGGTGTGGCCGTCGATGCGCATCTCCTACTGCCGCCCGCCCGGCGCCGACCGGGACGTGGTGTTGATGCACGGGGTGGAGCCGAATATGCGTTGGCGCACCTTCTGCGCCGAGCTGCTGGCCATCATCGAGAAGCTCAACGTCCAGACCGTGGTCATCCTGGGGGCGCTGCTGGCCGACACGCCGCACACCCGGCCGGTGCCGGTGTCCGGGGCGGCCTACTCCCCCGAGTCGGCGCACCACTTCGGGCTGACCGAAACCCGCTACGAGGGGCCCACCGGCATCACCGGGGTGTTTCAGGACGCCTGCGTGGCGGCCGGGATCCCGGCGGTGACGTTCTGGGCGGCGGTGCCGCATTACGTGTCGCAGCCGCCGAACCCGAAGGCGACGGTGGCGCTGCTGCGCCGGGTCGAGGACGTGCTGGACATCGAGGTGCCGTTGGCCGACCTGCCGGCCCAGGCCGAGGAGTGGGAGCAGGCGGTCTCGGAGATGACCGCCGAGGACGAGGAGGTCGCCGAGTACGTGGCCTCCCTGGAGGAGCGCGGCGACGCCGAGGTCGACATGCACGAGGCGTTGGGCAAGGTCGACGGCGACGCGCTGGCCGCCGAGTTCGAGCGCTACCTGCGGCGGCGTCGGCGCTGAGTTTTTGCGGGCCCCCGGCCCGCGCGAGCGTGCGCAAAATGCCAGGTTGCGGCCGGGATGGGCGTACATTTGCGCACCTTCGCGCAAATGGCTGGGCCTAGGAGATCGCCTCGGTGTGGGCGCTGCTGGAGCGGCCCAGCGCGGCGACTTCGGCGTCCATCCGGGGCAGCAGGTCGGGCACGAACCGGCGCACCGGGGCCTCGCCCAGCGGGCTGGACAGGATCGGCTTGAGCCAGCGCAGCGCGCCCACCCAGCTGGGGCTGTTGATCCGCCGTTTGCGGCCCTCGATGCCCTTGACGAACGCGCGGGCGCAGTGGTCCACCGAGGTGGTGCGGCTGAGCGGATACGGCAGTTTGGCCAGCATCTCGGTGAACGTGGACAGGTCGGCCTTGGTGTCTTGCACCATCGCCGTGTCGATCCAGGACATGTGCGCCGACCCGACGTCGACGCCGTGGTGGGCGACCTCGAGCCGCAGCGCGTTGGCGAAATGTTCGACCGCGGCCTTGGACGCGTTGTAGGGCGCCAGGCCGGGCGCGGCGGCGTAGGCGGCCAGCGACGACACGATCAGCACGTAGCCGCGGCGGTCGATCACCGCCGGCAACGCGGCCCGCACGGTGTGGAACACGCCGAGCACGTTGACCTCGATCAGCCGCCGAAACGCCGCCGGATCCACCTGCAGCACCGACCCGTAGCTGGCGATCCCGGCGTTGGCCAGCACCACGTCGATGCCGCCGAAACGCTGCACGGCCTGCTCGGCGGCGGCCTGCATCGCCGCCAGGTCACGCACGTCGGCGACCACGGTCAGCACCCGGTCGTCGCCCAGTTCGGTGGCCAGCGCGTCCAGCTGCGCCTGGTCCAGGTCGGTCAGCACCAGCCGGGCGCCCTTGGCGTGCAGGCGGCGGGCCACCGCCGCGCCGATGCCCCCGGCGCCGCCGGTGATGAGAACCACACGGGAGTCAATAGACGTCATAGCCGCGAAGGTACTCGGTCGCCGGCGAGCGTGCGCAAACCCGGAAATGTGCGCGGCGTGTCGACCGGGGACACGCACGCTCGCAAGCGGGAGGTGCCCCCAGCTCGCGGGGGGACCGGACCTACAGGGCCACGCCGAGCAGGGCGTCGACGGCGGTGGCGACCAGGGCCGGGGCGGCGGCGTCGTGGCCGCCGTAGTCGAGCGCGTCGGTGGCCCAACCATCCAGGGCGGCAAGCGCTTTGGGGGTGTCCAGGTCGTCGGCCAGATACCGGCGCACCCGGGCGATCACGTCAGCGGCGTCCGGCCCGGCGGGCAGCGCGGTGGCGCTGCGCCACCGGTGCAGCCGGGCGGTGGCGGTCGCCAGCACCTCGGCGCTCCAGGACCGGTCGGCGCGGTAATGCCCGGCCAGCAGACCCAGCCGGATCGCGGCCGGCGCCACCTGGTCGGCGCGCAGCGCCGACACCAGCACCAGGTTGCCGCGGCTCTTGGACATCTTGTGCCCGTCCCAGCCGATCATGCCGGCGTGCACGTAGTGGCGGGGGG
>NZ_MLQM01000048.1:0-29200 GCF_001854525.1 Mycobacterium talmoniae | reverse complement strand
GCCCGTGGCCGACCAGCTTGCCGCGGACCACCGCCGCGTCGCCGACCAGCCCGGTCAGCACCGCCGCGGCGGTGTCGGCCGGGCAGGGCGGCAGCAGCACCGAGGATTCGCCGGCCCCGCCCACCCCGGTCATCACCGCGTCCAGCCGGGCACCACCCAGCGCGCGCACCAGCAGCGGCTCGCGCAACGTCCCGCCGCGCAGCCGGGCCATGTCGTAGGTGTGTTCGCGCACCCGCAGCAGGCCGTGCCGCAGCTGCAGCACATCGGCGCGCCGGGACAGCACCAGGTTGCCGTAGGTCAGCAGCGAGCGCCCCACGGCCAGCACCACCGACGCCACCAGCACCACGACCGCCAGCACCGTCACGGTGGCCGCCACCCCGGCCCGTTCGGCGGTGCCCAGCCCGGCCTGGCCCAGCCGGGACTGCTGCAGCGCGGTGCCGACGCCGCTTTGGTACACCACGCCGACCGCGGCGCCGATCGTCACCAGACCCGACAGGCTCAGCGGGCTGTACCGCAGCCACGACGGCCGCCACCGGGCCAGCACCACCGCCTCAACCGCGGCGGCACCGGGTTCGGCCCCGGCCGGCTCCGCGGACCCGGCCAACAGCGTGGCCCGCAACCGCGACACCTGGTCGGCTTCCACCGCGTCCAGCTCGAAAACGTTGTCGCCCTTGGCTTCTTGGCCGGTACTGACCCGCAACACGGTGAGCCCCAACAGCCGGTGCAGTGGCCGCGCGTCGGTGGTCACCGACCGGATCCGGTTGCGCGGCACCGACAGCACCTTGCGCTGCAGCACCCCGGATCGCAGCTGCACCTGTCCGGAGTCCAGATCGCCCTCGATGCGGTAGCTGGTGGTAAACCAGCGCGCCACCCCCAGCGCGGCGGTGACCGCCAGCGCCGCCAACGTCCACAGCGGGTTGCCGGTGGTCGACCCCAGCACCACCGCGCCGACCAGCAGCGGCAGCTGGCGCAGCATTTCGTGCACCGGATGCACCAGCAGCATCCGGGGACTCAGCCGCTGCCAGGCCAGATCGGGGTGCGCCGGGGCGGTCGGGGTCACGTGGCGTCCTCGGCGCCGATCGCGGCGATATCGGTGAGCTGCGCGACAACCCGGTCGGCGACGTCGGCGTCCAGCGCGACGATGCGCACCGCCCCCGCCGACGACGCCGTCGTCACGGTGACGTTGGCCAGCCCGAACATCCGATCCAGCGGGCCGCGGTAGGTGTCGACGGTCTGCACCCGCGAGATCGGGGCGATGCGCCGCTCCTGGACCAGCCACCCGGTGCGGGTGTACACCGCCTGCGGGCTGATCTCCCAGCGGTGCACCCGATACCGCCACAGCGGCGCCACCACCACCGACACCGCCAAGCCCAGCCCGGTGGCCGCCAGCACCAGCGCGTGCAGCCACACCAGCCGGCCGTCCAACACCGCCCACAGCAGTTGCCCGATCAGCAGCAGCAGCCAGGGCACCGCCCCGCCCAACGCCCACACCAGCGGCGCCTTGCGGCTGGGCGGATGCGCGGGATCGGTCATCATCACCATGATGTAAGGATGACGCACCGGACGTCGGGCCATGCGGAGACTCGAATCAGCCAGGAAATCCACCGCGGCCGTATCCGCAGTTCACCGCAGCCACCACCGGAAGAAAAGGCGTTCCACAGCAATCGCCAACCGTGTTTAACTACCGACCATGAGTTTTCATCGGGGTGTGTCGGCAATACTTGCGATCGTGGTCGCGATCGGCCTGGCCGTCGCGGGGTGCGGGAGCAAGACTAAGCACGACTCCACCAAGCAGTCCACGCCCACCAGTACCCGCGCGAGCGACCACACCGATACCGGTGGGGCGGAACGTGCCGACGCCGCGTCGCTGCCGGCCGGCTTCCCAACCGACGTGCCGGTGATCAATGGGCATATCGAGGGTCATCGGGAGTTAGGTCCGCTCGGGGGGCTGACCCGCTGGCAGCTGACCGTGACGGGGATCGACGCCGACGCCGGCGACGCGGCCCAACACCTGTTGCTCGACGGCGGCTTCACCCGTGACAGCCAGGGTCGCGACCTCGAACTCTGCAATGCAGACGACGACCGATCGGACTTCGACGGGAAAAAGACTTCGGTGCTCTACACAATCACGTTGTGCTCCAACACCGCCGGCCCAAACCCCCAGATCAAATACGATATCGCCGTCATCGATGTGGGTAGGTCCGAGGTCGCTCCGGCCCCATCGCTTCCGCCGCTGCCCAACCTCGGGGGCTAGGCGCCGGGCGCACCAACGCTAAATGCCGGCACACCGCCAGCCGGACGCCGCGCAGACGCCGTGAGTATCGTCTTTCGGCATGGACACACGCGGCAAATGGACCGCGGCCGACGTGCCGCAGCAGACCGGCCGGATCGCGGTCGTCACCGGCGCCAACACCGGAATCGGGTACCACGCGGCGGCGGTGCTGGCCGACCGCGGCGCGCGCGTGGTGTTGGCGGTGCGCAACCTGGACAAGGGCAACGCCGCCGCGGCCCGGATCCGGGACGCCAGCCCGAACGCCGACGTCACCGTGCAGCAGCTCGACTTGAGCTCGCTGGAGTCGGTGCGCGCCGCCGCCGCGGCGCTGGGCGAGGCCTACCCGCGCATCGACCTGCTGATCAACAACGCCGGGGTGATGTACACCCCCAAGCAGACCACCGCCGACGGCTTCGAGCTGCAGTTCGGCACCAACCATCTGGGCCACTTCGCGCTGACCGGGCTGCTGCTCGACCGGCTGCTGGGCGTGGAGGGCTCCCGGGTGGTGACGGTCAGCAGCATGGCGCACCGGATTATGGCCGCCATCCATTTCGACGACCTGCAGTGGGAGCACGGCTACAACCGGGTCGCCGCCTACGGGCAGTCCAAGCTGGCCAATCTGCTGTTCACCTACGAGTTGCAGCGCCGGCTGACCGCCAAGAGCAGGCCGACCATCGCGGTGGCCGCCCACCCCGGCACCTCCAACACCGAATTGACCCGCAACCTGCCGGCGTTCCTGCGCCCGGCCGAAAGACTGTTCGCGCCAATCGTTTTCCAGAACGCCCAGATGGGTGCGCTGCCGACGCTGCGGGCCGCCACCGATCCGGCGGTGACCGGCGGCCAGTACTACGGTCCCGACGGCCTGGGCGAGCAGCGCGGCCACCCCAAGCTGGTGGGCTCCAGCAAGCAGTCCCGCGACGCGCAGCTGCAAGGCCGCCTGTGGCAGGTGTCCGAGGAGCTGACCGGCGTCACGTTTCCGGTCTAAGCCGATAATGGCGGCATGCGTCCGGTCGAGGAACATCAACGCGTCGTTGCCCACCTGATCACCGCGCGGCCACCGGCCACGGTGCCGCTGGAGGCGGCCGAGGGCCTGGTGCTGGCCGCCGACGTGGCCGCGGCCATGTCGCTGCCGGTGTTCGACAACTCCGCGATGGACGGCTACGCGGTGCGCGCCGCCGACGTCGCCGCGGCCACCGCCGAGGACCCGGTGAAACTCCCGGTAGCCGAGGACATTCCGGCCGGCCGCACCGACATTCCGACGCTGGCGCCGGGCACCGCGCATCGGATCATGACCGGCGCCCCGGTTCCGGTCGGCGCCGACGCAATAGTGCCGGTGGAGGCCACCGACGGCGGCACCGACACCGTCGCGATCCGCGCCGCCACCTCACCGGGGCGCCATGTCCGGCCCGCCGGCGAGGACGTCGCCGCCGGCGCCACCGTGCTGCGCGCCGGCCAGCTGGCCACCCCGGCGGTCGTCGGCCTGGCGGCCGCGCTGGGTCAGCCCGAGCTGACGGTGATCCCGCGGCAGCGGGTGCTGGTGATCTCCACCGGCACCGAGCTGGCCAGCCCGGGCACCCCGCTGCAGCCGGGCCAGATCTACGAGTCGAACGCGGTCATGCTGGCCGCCGCGGTCCGCGAGGCGGGGGCCACCGTGGCGGCCGCAACCAAGGTCAGCGACGACGTCGACGAGTTCGCCGCGGTGCTGGACCGTCACGCCGCCGACGCCGACCTGATCATCACCAGCGGCGGGGTCAGCGCCGGCGCCTACGAGGTGGTCAAGGACGTCTTCGGCCGCGCCGGCGACCAGGGGGTGGAGTTCGTCAAGGTGGCCATGCAGCCCGGGATGCCGCAGGGCGCCGGGCGGGTGGCCGGCACCCCGATCGTCACGTTGCCGGGCAACCCGGTCAGCGCGCTGGTGTCCTTCGAGGTGTTCATCCGGCCCGCGCTGCGCCGCGCCATGGGGCTGCCCAACCCCGACCGCTCCCACCACACCGCGGTGCTGGCCGAGCCGCTGACCTCGCCGCGCGGCAAGCGCCAGTTCCGGCGCGGCCTGCTCGACACCGCCGCCGGCACGGTGACCAGTTACGGGCCGCCGGCCTCGCACCATCTGCGCTGGCTGGCGTCGTCGAACTGCCTGCTGGACATCCCCGAGGACGTGGTGGAGATGGCTGCCGGTTCCCCACTACACGTCTGGGATCTCCGGTAGGCGTCCGTAAGATGAGCGGGTGGCCAGACGCCCCCGCCCCGATGACGACGTGACCTCAACCCTGCACCGGCTGCTGGGGTTGGTGCGGTCGTCGGTCCCGCCGGTGCACCCGGCCGGGCTGCCGTTCATCTCCGCCGGGCTGGCGGTGGCCGCCGTCGGGAAGGCGACCCGCAGCCGCACCCTGCGCCGCGCCGGGCTGCTGGCCGCCGGGGCGTGCGCCGGCTTTTTCCGGCACCCGCCGCGGGTGCCGCCGACCCGGCCGGGGGTCGTGGTGGCACCGGCCGACGGGGTGGTCTGCGTCATCGACACCGCGGTCCCGCCGCCCGAACTGGCCCTGGCCGACGTGCCGCTGCCGCGGATCAGCATCTTTTTGTCGCTGCTGGACGCCCACGTGCAGCGGGCCCCGGTGGGCGGTGAGGTGATCGCCGTGCAGCACCGGCCGGGCCGGTTCGGGTCGGCCGATCTGGCCGCCGCCAGCGCCGACAACGAACGCAACAGCCTGGTGATCCGCACCCCGGACGGCGCGCAGGTGATCGCCGTGCAGATCGCCGGGCTGCTGGCGCGGCGCATCGTGTGTGACGCGCGGGTCGGCGACAAGCTGGCGATCGGCGACACCTACGGGCTGATCCGGTTCGGCTCCCGGCTCGACACCTACCTGCCCGCCGGGGCGCGGACGATGGTCAGCGTCGGTCAGCGCGCCCTCGCCGGTGAGACCGTGCTGGCCGAGCTGCCATGACCAGCACCCGGCGCGCGGTCGGCCTGCGGATCCTGCCCGGATCGATGACGGTGCTGGCCATCTGCGCGGGCCTGACGTCGATCAAGTTCGCGCTGGACGGCCAGCCGCACGTGGCGATGGCGCTGATCGGGGCCGCGGCGATCCTGGACGGCCTGGACGGCCGGGTGGCCCGCTTCCTGGACGCCTCATCGCGGATGGGTGAGGAGATCGACTCGCTGGCCGATGCGGTGAACTTCGGGGTGGCGCCGGCGGTGGTGGTGTACGTGTCGCTGCTGTCCACCTCGCCGGCCGGCTGGATCGTGGTACTGCTGTACGCGGTCTGTATCGTGTTGCGGCTGGCCCGATTTAACGCCCTGCTCGACGACGCCAGCCTGCCCGCCTACACCCGGGAGTTCTTCGTCGGGATGCCCGCCCCGGCCGGGGCGATCTCGGTGATCGGCCCGCTGGCGGCCAAGATGCAGTTCGGCGAGGGCTGGTGGAGCTCGGAATGGTTCGTGTGCGCCTGGCTGGTGGCCTGCTCGGGGCTGGTGG
Organism: Mycobacterium talmoniae; assembly: GCF_001854525.1. Classification (NCBI taxonomy): domain Bacteria; kingdom Bacillati; phylum Actinomycetota; class Actinomycetes; order Mycobacteriales; family Mycobacteriaceae; genus Mycobacterium; species Mycobacterium talmoniae. The sequence goes on along the minus strand of NZ_MLQM01000048.1, from coordinate 23,455 downwards.
TCAGCCGGATCCCGATGCGCAAGATGCACGCCGTGTCGGTGCCGCCGAACCTGGCCGCCGTGCTGCTGGCGGTGTTGGCGATGGTCGCCGCGGCGGCGTTCCTGTTCCCCTACATCCTGATTTTGGTGCTCATCGTGGCCTACCTGTGCACCATCCCGTTTTCGGTCCGCAGCCAACGCTGGGTCGCCGCGCACCCCGAAGCCTGGGACGAGGCGCCCAAACAGCGCCGCGCCACCCGACGCGCCATCCGTCGGGCGCAGCCCAACCGCCGCTCGATGGCCCGGCTGGGGTTGCGTAAACCCAGCGGCCGCTCGATGGCCCGGCTGGGGCTGCGCAAGCCGGATCAGGGCCAGTGACCCCACACCTGACGCTGACCGCGCGGCTGAACACCTCCGCGGTCGACACCCGCCGCGGGGTGGTCCGGCTGCACCCGGAAGCCATTGCCGCCCTGGGGATCCGGGAATGGGACGCGGTGTCGCTGACCGGGTCGCGGACCACCGCGGCGGTGGCCGGGGTGGCCGATGCGGACATCCCGGCCGGGGTGGTGCTGCTCGACGACGTGACGCTGTCCAACGCCGGGCTGCGCGACGGCACCGCGGTGATCGTCGCCGCGGTCACCGTGTACGGGGCGAAGTCGGTGACGTTGAGCGGTTCGGCGCTGACCGCCCGGTCGGTGTCGCCGGCCACCCTGCGCCAGGCCCTGCTGGGCAAGGTGATGACGGTCGGCGACGCGGTGTCGCTGCTGCCCCGCGATTTGGGCCCGGGCACCTCCACGTCGGCGGCCAGTCAAGCATTGGCCTCGGCGGTGGGGATCAGCTGGACCTCCGAGCTGCTGACCGTGACCGGGGTGGATCCGGCCGGGCCGGTCAGCGTGCAACCCAACTCGCTGGTGAGCTGGGGCACCGGTGCCGCGCCGGCGGCCGACGACACCGGCGCGGCCACCGAGCTTGCCCGGCCCGCGCCCGAGCCGCCCCGCGCCGCGCCGCCGATCAGCCTCAACGACCTCAAGGGCTGTGATGCGCAGGCCGCCAAGCTCACCGAATGGCTCAAGCTGGCGCTGGACGAGCCGGGCCTGCTGCGCACCCTGGGCGCCGACACCAACCTGGGTGTGCTGGTGTCGGGTCCGGCCGGGGTCGGCAAAACCACGCTGGTGCGCGCGGTGTGCGCCGGGCGCCGGCTGGTCGAGTTGGACGGCCCGCACGTCGGCGCGCTGAGCGCCGAGGACCGGCTGGCCGCGGTGACCGCGGCGGTCGCGCAGGTGCGCGACGGCGGCGGGGTGCTGCTGATCGCCGACATCGATGCGCTGCTGCCCGAGCCGCCCGAGCCGGTGGCCACCTTGATCCTGGCGCAGCTGCGCGCCGCGGTGGGCACCGCCGGGGTCGCCTTCGTCGCCACCTCGGCGCTGCCCGACCAGCTCGATCCCCGGTTGCGCGCGCCCGACCTGTGCGACCGGCAGTTGGGGCTGAGCCTGCCCGACGCCGCCACCCGCGCCGCGCTGCTGGCGACGCTGCTGGCGGCGGTGCCCACCGGCGATTTGGATCTCGACGAGATCGCTGGTCGGACACCGGGTTTCGTGGTGGCCGACCTGGCGGCGCTGATCCGGGAGGCGGCGCTGCGGGCGGCGGCGCGGGCCAGCGGCAACGGGGAACCGCCGGCGCTGACCCAAGACGACCTGGTCGGTGCGCTGTCGGTGATCCGGCCGCTGTCCCGGTCGGCGGCCGAGGAGGTGGCCGTCGGCTCGGTGACGCTGGACGACGTCGGCGATATGGCGGCCACCAAACAGGCGTTGACCGAGGCGGTGCTGTGGCCGCTGCAGCATCCGGACACCTTCGCCCGGCTCGGGGTGGACCCGCCGCACGGGGTGCTGCTGTACGGACCGCCCGGCTGCGGCAAGACGTTCGTGGTGCGCGCGCTGGCCGGGTCCGGCCGGGTCAGTGTGCACGCCGTCAAAGGCGCTGAGCTGATGGACAAATGGGTGGGCAGCAGCGAACGCGCGGTGCGCGATTTGTTTCGCCGGGCCCGCGACTCGGCGCCGTCGCTGGTGTTCCTCGACGAGGTCGACGCGCTGGCGCCGCGGCGCGGCCAAAGCTTCGACTCCGGGGTGACCGACCGGGTGGTGGCCGCGCTGCTGACCGAGCTCGACGGCGTCGAGCCGCTGCGCGACGTGGTGGTGGTCGGCGCCACCAACCGGCCCGAGCTCATCGACCCGGCGCTGCTGCGCCCGGGCCGGCTGGAGCGACTGGTGTTCGTCGAACCGCCCGACACCGCCGCACGCCGCGACATCCTGCGCATCGCCGGCACCTCGGTGCCGCTGCACGACGACGTCGACCTGGACGCGCTGGCGGCGGATTTGGACGGCTACAGCGCCGCGGATTGTGTGGCGCTGCTGCGGGAGGCGGCGCTGACCGCGATGCGGCGCTCACTGGACGCCGCCGACGTCACCGCCGCCGACATCGCCGCCGCCCGCGAATCCGTGCGCCCCTCACTGGATCCCATCCAGCTCGCCTCCCTGCGCAGCTGGGCCACCTCCCAGCGCCCTTAACGCGAGCGTGCGTGTCCCCGGCCGACACGCCGAGAAAATTCCCGGATCTGCGCACGCTCGCGCCAGCACGGACATCGGCTGCGCCCGCCACAAACCCGGGCCGACGGGATTACGGTGATACCTGGTGACGCCGATGTACCAGGAATTTCGTCCCGAACGACGGCTGCTGGCGCTGATCGAATGCGGTTGGGCGCGGTCCGGGTCGCCGCACGCATCGACCCGGGTGCTGCCCGACGGGTGCATGGACCTGTTCGTAACCAGCGACGGCGAGGTCCTGATCGCCGGGCCCGCCACCACCTCCTACCAGCTGCCGGCCGGTCCCGGCGGCCCGCTGGCCGGTCTGCGGTTGCGGCCGGGCGCGGCCGCCGCGGTGCTGGGGCGGCCCGCCGACGAATTCCGGGATGACCGCGTCCCCCTCGTGTCAGCGCTCGGGCCCGCGGGGCGCAGAATAGCCGAGACGCTGTGCGACACAACGTCTCCCGAACAGCGCCTGACCCGGCTGCAGAGCGCGCTGGCCACATATTTCGCCGACGCCGAACCGGTGGTCGACCGGCCGGTGGCGCGGGCGGTGCAGGTCCTGCGCCGGCGGCCCGACCAGCCGGTGTCGGCCGTGGCCGACGAGGTGGGTCTGAGCGAACGGCAGCTGCGTCGCCGTTTCGACGCCGCGGTCGGCTACGGCCCCAAACGGCTCGGTCGGGTCTTCCGTTTTCAACGGCTGCTGGACCTGATTCACGCGACCGACCCGGCGACCGGCTGGGCGGAACTGGCGGTCGCCGCCGGATACGCCGACCAATCCCACATGATCAACGAGTGCCAGGCGTTGGCCGGGACCGCCCCCACGGCGCTGCCCGCCGGCGACGTGTCCGTTTCTTCCAATACCGACGAAGCCTCGTCGGCCTAACGTTCGGTCATGACCGACCCCAAGACGATCGCCCGCCAGTCCTTCCGGATCATCGAGACCGGCGACGCCGACCTGGCCCAGCGGATCATCGCGCCCGACTTCATCAACCACGAGGCCGACGACGACCCCGAAGATGTCGACCGCCAACAACGCGGCCCGGCCGGATTTCTGGCCACCAGCCGCTGGTTGCGGGAGGCGTTCTCCAACTTGCGGTTCGAGTTGCACGAAACCCTCACGGAAGCGGACACGGTGATCGCCGTCGCCACCATGACCGGCCACCACACCGGGGTGTTCAACAACATCGCGCCCACCGGCAAACCGATCGAGCACAAACAGGTGCACATCTTTACCCTTGCCGACGGCCAGATCACCCGGCACCGCGCCGTCCGCGACGACCTGGGCTTGCTGCTTCAGCTCGGCTGGCGCCGATAGCTTTTCGACCGCCAGCAGACGCAGATTCGCGCGATCCGGGCTGAATCCGTGCGAATTTGCGTCTGCTCGCGCTACTCGGGCCGGTAGCTGGCCAACAAGGCGCGCGCGGCGGCGGCGACGTCGTCTTCGAGCCACGACGGCAGCTCCGCATCGTAGGCGTGCCGGCGCACCACGGCATACGGCAGATCCGCGACCGCCCGCGCGACGGCATGCACCGGCCGCGGACCAGTGCTGCCGTAGAGCTGCCGCGCCAGGTCGTCGACGCGGTGCAGCAGCGGCGCATTCATGCCCGCCAATGTCTCCCGGAACGCCGCGTCGGGTTCGCCGTCGAGCAGATCGCCCGGCCGGATCGTCAACAGCAGCCGGGCGTCCTCGGGCAGCTCCCGCGCGAACCGCACCGCGGCCACCGCCATCGCGACCGCGGTCTCGGTCGCGGTGTCGCCGGCGGCGGCCATCGCCCGCGACTGGAACCGCTCCAGCGCACGCAGCCAGGCCGCGGTCAGGATGCCGTCGCGGTTGCCGAACCGGTGATACAGCGTGCCGGCCGGGGCGCCGCTGGCCTTGGCGATCGCCGCCACGCTGGCCGCGCGCGGCCCGTCGGCGAGCACCAGCGCTCGGGTCGCGTCGAGGATCACATCGGTTTCATGCTTCCGCGGAGGCGCCACGACCTAGTACAGTCCTTCTATATGGAACGGTTACCCTATATCGATGAGCATGCCATAACGATCGACGCGGCGGCCGCGGAAACCTGGACGGCGCTGCTGCAGGTCATCTGCCGCAACCCCGACGACCCGGCCACGGTCCCGGTCGGTTTCACACTCGGCGAGGCGACACCCCCGCACCGGCTGGCCTTGAAGGGCCGGCACCCCTTCGCGGTGTATCGCTGGATCTTCGAGCTGGACGAGCTGGGGCCACAGCGCACCCGGGTGCGCTCACAGACCTGGGCGGCGTTTCCCGGACCGCACGGCAAGGTCTACCGCGCCCTGGTGATCGGCACCGGCGCCCACCGGGTCGTGGTGCGCCTGATGCTGCGCCGCATCGCCGCCGCGGTGCGCCCACCGGCCGCGGCGATCCGGTGAACAACTGGGGCGCCACACGACAGGAGCGCGGCACCGCGCTGCCGTGTGACGCGTTGCTGCCGAACGGAATCCACGCCGACCGCGCGATCAGCATCGCCGCGCCGCCGGCGATCGTGTTCGCCTGGCTGTGCCAGCTGCGGGTCGCCCCGTACAGCTACGACCTGCTGGACAACTTCGGCCGCCGCAGCCCCCGGCGGCGCACCCCCGACCTGACACACCTGGCGATCGGGCAGCGGTTCATGACGTTGTTCACGCTGCATTCGTTCGCCGCCGGCGAGCACATCACGCTGCGCGGCGCCGGCGTGGCCGTGACGTACGCGGTGCGCCCGCGCGCCGCCGGCACCCGGCTGCAGGTCCGGGTCCGGTTCGGCGGGCCGCAGCTGGTCGCGAGGCTGCTCGCCCTGGGGGACCTGGTGATGATGCGCAAACAGCTGCTCACCCTGCGGGCCTTCGCCGAACGGGAGGCACGGAACGAAATGTCGGACACCCAATTCCGGCAGCCCTAGCGGTATCCGCGGCGCGCCGCGGCGGGACCTCGCGATATTTGTGTAGACTGTCTAGCAAATATCAACGAGCGAGGACACCGCCGTGACCAGGACCGATAACGACAGCTGGGACATTACCGAAAGCGTGGGCGCCACCGCCCTGGGCGTGGCCATGGCCCGAGCCGACGAAACCAACACCGCGCACCCGTTGTTCACCGACCGCTACGCGCAACTGTTCGTCGACGCCGCCACCGTGCGGGGCTGGCAGCCGCACACGTCCGGGCCGATGGCCGAGCGGCGACGGGCGATCGGCGGCTACGCCGCGGCCCGCACCAAGTGGTTCGACGAATACTTCATCGCCGCCGGCGCCAACGGCATCGACCAGGCGGTGATCCTGGCCGCCGGCCTCGACGCCCGCGCCTGGCGGCTGCCCTGGGTGGACGGCACCGTCGTCTACGAGGTCGACCAGCCCAAGGTGCTGGAGTTCAAGGCCGACACCTTGGCCGCCCATGGGATCCGGTCGGCCGTCAACTACCGCGCGGTCGCCGTCGACCTGCGCCAGGACTGGCCGACGGCGTTGCGCCAGGCCGGATTTGATCCGTCGACCCCGACCGCGTGGTCGGCCGAGGGACTGCTGCCCTACCTGTCCGCCCAGGCCCAGGATCTGCTGTTCGAACGCATCGCGGAGCTCAGCGCGCCGGGCAGCCGGGTCGCGGTCGAGGCGTTTAGCCCGGGCTTCTTCGACCCGGAGAACCTGGCGCGCCGGCGCGAGCAGTTCCGCCGGCTACGCGACGAGGCCGCCGATGCGAATGCGCCGGATGTGCAGGACCTGTGGTACATCGAGGAGCGCACCGACCTCGCGGCGTGGCTGGCGCAGCGCGGCTGGCGGATCACCGCGACCGAAGCCCTGGACCTGATGGCCGGCTACGGGCGGCCCGCGCCCGCCGAGCTCACCGACCTCACCCCGCGCAGCGTGTTCATCGAGGGCCGGCTGCACGGCTAAACCGCCGGTCCGGCGGCGCCGGCCAAAATAATTCGGATGCGTGGCCGACGGCCGCCCGGTACCTTCATCTGTCCAGGGGGAACGGTCCTGCCACGCATTGATACCTACCAGCCGGACACCAACGACCATGCTCAGCGACGCTCAGACCGAACGGTTGTCGGCGGCGCGCCGGTCATTCATCCTCGCCACCACCGTCGCGATGGTGAGCCACGGCCTGTGGGTGCCGCTGATCTTCTTGTTCTTCACGCTGGGCCGCGGGCTGCCGCTGACCGGCTCCGGGGTCGCCGCCACCATCGGGAACACCGGCGCGCTGCTGGCCGGCGCGGTGGTGGCCGGGCGGGTGGTGGATCGGCTGGGCCCGTTCCGGACCATGACGCTATCCGGTGTCATCGGGGCGGTGGCGTTCGTCGGCTTCCTGCTCACCACCACGCTGGCCGCGGTCGCCCTGTTCTCGTTCACCGCCGCGCTGGCCGGAAACCTGTTCTTCACCAGCGATCCCGAGGCCGTGCGCCGGTTGACCGCCGAGGGCGACGACCGCACCCGGATGTTCGCGTTGCTCACCTCGGTGCGGGTGCTCGGGTTCGGTGTCGGCGCGCTGGCCGCGACGCTGGGGCTGATCTTCGACCGCGGCTCCGGCTGGTTCTGGACGGCGCTGGTCGCGGTCATCGCGGCCGGGGAGCTGATCACCGCCGCGTTGTTTTGGCAGTTGCGCTGGGTCGACGACGGTGAGCCCGTCGACGGCGAGCCGTCCGACGCTGCGCCGCCGCGCTACCGCGACGTGCTGCGCCAGGGCGGCTTCATGGCGTTCATCGCCGGGGTGTTCGCCATCGCGCTGACCACCATCGGGATGGACACCGCGCTGCCGCTGTTCATGTTGTCGGTGGGGCTGCCCACGTGGTCGACGACGGTGGCCTACCTGTTCATCTGTGTGATGGTCGCGGTGGCCGCCCGCGCGGTGGCGCGGATCGGGCAGCGGGTGCCGCATCTGCGGATCCTGGCGTGGTCGACGGCGTGCTGCGCGGTCAGCTTCCTGGTGGTGGACAGCCTGGCCGGCATCCAAAACGCCGGCCAGGCACTGCTGTTCGTGGTACTGACCCTAGGGCTGATCCTGTTCAGCGTGTCCGACGCGGCCAGCAATGCGCTTAGCGCCAACATCATGTTGACCTTCGCCCCGGCCGAATCCTCCGGCCGGCACGGCTCGCTGCTGCAGACCGCGTGGGCGGCGGCATCAGCCGTGGCGCCCGGGGTGTATGCCGCGTTGTTCACCGCCGGTCGGATCCTGCCGTGGCTGGTCAGCTCGGTGTTATTGGCGGCCGCGGCCGCGGTTTTCGCCGCCGTGCACGGCCGACGACCTAGGCAGTTTGATTAGGCTGTACGGCAACGTTCTCGCTGACTCTGCGTGTACCAGGCTCCCCACTCGCACTTTTCCGTGGTAGCCGCAGAATCAACGTCAGGCCAGGCCAGCGCGCAGGTGCGTTAGTATCCGCGGCGTGTACTCACGATTGGCGGCGGCGGCCGCGTGCGCGGTCCTGGCGACGGCATGCTCGACCACGACGGAGGATTCGAGTTTGCACCTGACGTTCGGCCAAAGCGCCCACGTCACCGACGAGAAGGGCTCGGCGGAGCTGACCGTCGACAGTCTCGACACGGCGGATCCCGCGGACTTCCAACAACTCGAGGACGCCTCGAAATACGCCGACAAGACCGGCTACTACTTGCACTACACGCTCACCAAGGTGGACGGCCCGCAACCGGAGGGCATCGACTCGTTCTACGTCAGCAACGGCGACGATTACCTCACCCACCTGACCGTGTTCTCCCCGTTGCGTTTTACCGGCGACCTCAATCACCCGTTCGACAACCACAAGTTCAACTGCGAACCGGCGTCCCCCGTCGACTTCAAGGAGGCCCCCGTCGGCCAGCGGATTTCCGGCTGCCAGATCTTCTTGGCCGACAACGGCGCCGCGGCGCCGGCCCGGGTGATCTGGGATCCGAAGAACCGACAAAGCGAGATGGTGACCTGGACGCCCTAGCGAGTCACGAAAGTCACTCCGATAGCTGGAATTCCACCATCGCGGCCAGGGTGTCGATCGCCTCGTGCAGCACCGCCAAACGGTCGACCACCGACGGCGCCGCCAGCACCGCATAGCGGTCGGCGGGACCGATCGGGATCCGAGTCGCCAGGGAGTACAACCGTTTTCCGGCCTCGCCGGTGCCGCTGAACATCAGCTCGCGGGCCGGCAACCGGAGACCACGGGCGGTCGCGATCCGCTCCAGCAGCGCATAGCCGCGGTCCTCCACCTCGCGCAGCGCCGCCGCGCCGACCGGGGGGCCCGGCTCATCGGGCCAAATAGCCGCGACGGCCCGCGGATACGGGTTATCCGGCAACCACTCGGCGACCCGGAGCCGCTCCCCCATCCGGCTGCGCAATACGTAACGGCCGAACCCGAGCTTGCGGTGCTCGGTGATGGTGGCGATCACCCCGACGTCGCAGCGCTCATCACCGCCGCCGACTTCGCGGCCGCGGGCGATCAGCACCACCCCGAACCGCCGGTCGCCGCGCAGGCAGTCGCTCACCAGGTCGCGGTAGCGCGGCTCGAAGATCCGCAGCGGTAGTTCCTCGTCGGGCAGCAGCGCCGACTCGAGCGGGAACATCGGCAAGTCAGGAATGTACACGGCTACAGGTCCAATTCACCGACCAGTGCGTCGACCACCGCGCGCAGATCACCGTCGTGTTCCTCGGCCACCCGCCGCTGCCGCTGGTACGACGCGCCGACCCGGTAGATTTCCGCGACCGCGGCAAGCTCGTCCACGCAGTGCAGGGTTTTGGCCACCGGCTCCAGCCGGGTCAGCAGGTCGTCGAGATCGTCGGTGACCAGCCGCTCGTTGGAATCGGCGTCCAAGATGATCACCGCGTCCAGCCCGTACCGGGCGGCCCGCCACTTGTTTTCCTGGACATGCCAGGGCGGCATGGTCGGCAGCGTCTCACCGGCGTCCAGTCGGCGGTCCAGATCCACCACCAAACAATGGGTCAACGCCACCAGCGCACCGAGTTCCCGCAGGTTGGACACCCCGTCGCAGACCCGCACCTCCAGGGTGCCCAGATGCGGTGAAGGCCGGATGTCCCAACGGATCTCGTTCATGTGATCGATGATCCCGGTCTTCTTCTGGTCGTGCACGAAGCGTTCGAACTGGCGCCAGGTCTGAAACTGGAACGGCAACCCGGCGGTGGGCAGCTGCTGAAACATCATCGCCCGATTGCTGGCGTAGCCGGTGTCCTCACCGCTCCACCACGGTGAGGACGCGGACAGCGCCAGCAGATGCGGGTAGTAGTTCAGCAGCGACGACATGATCGGCATCGCCTTGTGCGCCGAGCGGATTCCGACGTGTACGTGCACCCCCCAGATCAGCATCTGCCGACCCCACCACTGGGTGCGCTTGATCAGCTCGGCGTAGCGCGGTGCGTCGGTGAGCTTTTGCGCGGACCACTGCGCGAACGGGTGGGTGCCCGCGCAGAACAGTTCCATGCCGCGGCCCTGCACGATCTGGCGGGCGGTGCTCAGCGTGCCGCGCAGATCTTCCACCGCCTGCCCGGTGCACTCGCACACCCCGCTGACGACCTCGACGGTGTTGCGCAGCAATTCCTTGTGCACGTGCGGGTTCTCGCCGATCTCGGCGATGACCGCGGCCGCCTCGTTGCTCAGGTCGCGGGTTGCCGCGTCGACGAGCGCGAACTCCCATTCCACGCCGACCGTCGGCCGGGCCGAGCCGGCGAAATCGATATGGGCGGGCGCCCTGCTGGTCGGCGTGCTAGCCGGACCCAATGACACCGCACGCCACCCGCTTGCCGGCGTCACCGGTGGACATCGTCATCTCGTCGGGCCCGGGTGAGCCGTTGACCTGGGTGTAGCGCTCCGGCGGAATGTTGGCGAAGTTGTCCGCGCCGCCGTGGATGACCAGCGCGGTGCCCTCTCCCGCGGTCAGGTCGTCCTTGGTGAACGCGTCGGTGGTGGTCACCAGCAGCGCGGCACCGTCCTTGCGGACCTGCAGCGAGGTCAGGTCGCCGCTGGCCGGCTCGCCGGTGTGCCCGGGCGCCTGGAAGTGTCCGCCGGCCGACAAGAAGTCGCCGGGCGCACCCCCGGTGGGCGCCACCGAGTTCGCCTCGCATTTGCCGATCTTGTGCAGGTGCATGCCGTGGAATCCGGGGCTGAGCTGGCCCAAACCGGTGGTCGCCACGGTGACTTTGACGTAGCCGGCGTCGAATTCGAACTTGGCGGTGGCGACCTCGGTGCCGTCCGGCGCCTTGAGGTGGGTGGTCAGGCTCTCCGGGGCGACCGGCCCGCCTTCCTCGTGTGACGTGGACGGCGCCGGCGACCCGGTCCACACCGACGGCGTGGTTCCCGGTGTGTCCGACGGCGGCTGGTTGGGGCTGCAGGCGCTTAGCAGCGCGACCGGAGCGGCGAACAGGACAGCGGCGAGACTTTTGCGATGACCGGGCGTGACCATGCCGGATAGCCTAGCCTGGCGCCATCGGCGGTCGGCCCCAACCCGCCTTAGCTGGCCACCACCACGATGACGCCCGGCGGTTGATCGGCGACGTCGGGGTCGGCGATGCGGGGCTCCGCCGGCGCGTGCAGCAGCTTGCCCACCGCCTCCGCGGACTCTTTCTCGCCGGGCGTGTCGGGGTTGTAGTACACCGTGGTGACCGACACACTGTCCAACCTCATGTTGCCGGTCTCGGTGACATTCCAGCCGGCGCCCTTGAGCCGGTCGGCGGTCTGCCCGGCCAGACCCTCCTGGCCGGAGATGTTGTACACCCGGACGTCGGCCTTGGGCGCCGCCTTTTTCGACGACGGGGTGGCCGAGGTGGTGACCGATGTCACGGTGGTCGCCGACACGTCGTCGTCGTCGCCGCTGCCGCTGGAGCTCATCGCCTGGAATCCGACCAGCAAGAAGATGACGCCCAAAAAGAGCAGCACCATCACCATGGCGCGCAATGGCAGCCCGGAGGAGTCGGGGACGCGCTCGTTCATCGAGCCCACTGTATCGGGGAGTTGATCAGAACCCGAAAACGCAGCGCGCGATCAGGGCACCTCGAAGCCGAGTCGGCGGGCGGCCTTCGCCTTTTGCCGACTGGCCCGCAGCCGCCGCAACCGTTTGACCAGCATCGGGTCGGCGGCCAACGCTTCGGGACGGTCCACCAGCGCGTTGAGCACCTGGTAGTACCGCGTCGCCGACATCGAGAACAGCTCTTTGATCGCTTCTTCCTTGGCGCCCGCGTATTTCCACCACTGCCGCTCGAAGGCCAGGATGTCGTGTTCACGACGGGTTAGCCCATCAATGATTTCAGAGTCGTCCCCCGATCGATTAGCCCGCGCCATAGCGCCGTCCATATCGCTCCCCTGGACCCTTCCCCGAATTCTTGAATGACCTTCAAATGTGGTGCCGCAACGTCGGCGGGTTACGGCGAACATTCAACCACGGCTGCAGGTGTTGGGCCGGAACCCCGCCCCGCGAGTCGGCGGACTCGATGAATTGCTGGCCGCCACCTCCCGCCGCGTCGCGGCACGCATCGTCGGCTACTGGACCCGATTGTCAGCCTCCTCAGCCCGCCGCGTCGCGGCGCGCATCGTCGGCTGACCTAAGCTTGCCGGTCATGGCAGTCGTTCCCATCCGCATCGTGGGCGATCCCGTCCTGCACACCCCGACGACACCGGTGCCGGTCGGCGCCGACGGTTCGCTGCCGGCGGATCTGGGCGAGCTGATCACCACGTTGTACGAGACCATGGACGTCGCCAACGGCGTCGGGTTGGCGGCCAACCAGATCGGGGTGGGGCTGCGGCTGTTCGTCTACGACTGCCCCGACGACCGGGGCAAGGCGGCGCGGCGCCGCGGCGTGGTGATCAACCCGGTGCTGGAAACCTCCGAGATCCCCGAGACCATGCCCGACCCGGACCACGACGACGAAGGCTGCCTGTCGGTGCCCGGCGAGTCGTTCCCGACCGGCCGGGCGACGTGGGCGAAAGTCACCGGGCTCGACGCCGACGGCAGCCCGATCACCCTGGAGGGCACCGGCCTGTTCGCCCGAATGCTGCAGCACGAGACCGGGCACCTCGACGGGTTCTTGTACCTGGACCGGCTGATCGGCCGGCACGCCCGCAGCGCCAAGCGCGCGGTCAAATCGCACGGCTGGGGCGTCCCCGGCCTGTCGTGGATGCCGGGCGAGGTGCCCGACCCGTTCGGCCACTGATGGTCCAGCTGCCCGGCGTCGGCACGCGGGTCAGCCTGCGTTACCTGCGGCCCGCGGGGTCGGACCCGCCGATGGGTGACGTCATCGGGTATCTGGTCGAGGTCGGCCCGCGGGTGCGGGTGCAGACCCGCGACGGCGACGTGCACGAGTTCCGCCGCGACGACGTGCTGTACGTGCGCCGGCTCACCGATCGGCCGGTGAAGAACTCGCAGATCCGGGCGGTGGAGCAGGCGGCCGCGCTGGCCTGGCCCGGGGTCGAGCACCAGTGGCTGGACGGGTGGCTGCTGCGCGCCGGCCACGGATCCACCCTGCGGGCGAATTCGGCTGTCCCCCTGGACATGTTCGCGCACGCGAGCAGCATCCCGGCGATCGTCGACTGGTATGCGCAGCGCGACCTGACGCCCTGGCTGGCGGTGCCCGAGCGGCTGCTGCGGCTACCCGAGGATCTGCCCGCCGCCTGCGAAACCCGCACGCTGGTCGGTGAGCCGGACGTCGGTGCGGCCGGCACGGATGTCACGCTGTCGCCGGCGCCGACCCCCGACTGGCTGGCCGGCTACCGGCGCGACGTGCCGGTCGCGGTGTTGACCGCGGTGGCCGACGGCGAGGTGGTGTTCGGTGCCCGCGCGGGTGTCGCCGTCGGGCGGGCCGCGGTGACCCGGGCCCCCGACGGGCAGCCGTGGGTGGGGGTGTCGGAGCTGCGGGTGGCCGCCGATCAGCGCCGCCGCGGGCATGCCCGCGCGCTGTGCGCCGCGCTGCTGCGCTGGGGCCGCGACCGCGGCGCCGCCCGGGCCTACGTGCAGCTGCGCAGCGAGGACGACGTAGCGATCCAGTTCTTCGAGTCGCTCGGGTTCGCCGGCCAGCACCGCAGCCGCTATCTCGATGCCCGGCTGCTGGCCTCGTAAGGTGTGGGCATGCCCGACGACACTTTGCGGCTGGCCACCTGGAATGTGAACTCGATCCGCACCCGGGTGGGCCGCGTCGTCGACTGGCTGGCCCGCGCGGAGGTCGACGTGCTGGCGATGCAGGAAACCAAGTGCACCGACGACCAGTTCCCCACCCTGCCGTTTTACGAACTCGGGTATGAGGTCGCCCATGTCGGCGTCAACCAGTGGAACGGGGTGGCCATCGCGTCCCGGGTCGGCCTCGACGACGTCCAGATCGGGTTTGACGGCCAACCCACCTGGAGCAGCAAGCCCGAGGTGGCGGCCACCGCCGAAGCCCGCGCCTTGGGCGCCACCTGCGCCGGGGTGCGGGTGTGGAGCCTGTATGTGCCCAACGGGCGCGCCCTGACCGACCCGCACTACACCTACAAGCTGGATTGGCTTGCCGCGCTGCGGGTTAGCGCCGAGGACTGGCTGCGCGACGACCCGGCGGCGCCCATCGCGCTGGTCGGCGACTGGAACATCGCCCCGACCGACGACGACGTGTGGAGCATGGAGTTCTTCGCCGGGGCCACCCACGTCTCCGAGCCGGAACGCAAGGCGTTCAACGCCATCGTGGACGCCCAATTCGCCGACGTGGTCCGGCCGTTCACGCCCGGCCCGGGTGTCTACACCTACTGGGATTACACCCAGCTGCGCTTCCCGAAGCGACAAGGCATGCGGATCGACTTCATCCTGGGCTCACCGGCGCTGGCCGAGCGGGTCACCCATGCCGAGATTGTCCGCGACGAACGGAAGGGGAAGGCGCCCAGCGATCATGCGCCGGTGCTGGTGGAGCTGCGCCGCGACTAACGCGGGTCACCGAGCGTGAAGCTAGCTTCACGTGGGGCGGTCGACAGTGCACCTAGTTTCACGCTCGCGGGCCGGGCAAAGAACGCCGCGACGAACACCGCCAGGGCGCCCAGGATCACCGGGCCGAACAGCAGCGGCAGCTGGGCCATGGCCGCGGCCAGGTAGCGGTAGCACAGCAGCAAGATCGCCAGGAACGTCGCTCCCCCGGCGACCAACCCGATGCGCCGCACGCCCCAGCCGCGCTGCGGATCCCGCAGCGCGGCCTCCACGGTCAGGCACAGCACCGCACCGGCCACCAGGTCGACGCCGTAGTGGTAACCGAACCCCAGCGTCGCGGTCACGGTGCCCACCAACCACACCGTGCCGCCGCAGCGCAGCCAACGCGGCCCGCCGCGGGAGTGGATGAACACCAGCAGCGCCCACCCGGTGTGCATGGAGGGCATGCAGTTGCGGGGGGTGATGTCGTCGAATGGCAGCGCGTGCGGGGCAAAGCCGGCCGGCGGCAGGATGTGCGGCCAGTAGTTGGCGATTTGCCAGCCGTGGCCTTCGGCGCCGAACGCGTAGATCGGGCCGACCACCGGAAACAGCAGATAGATCAGCGGCCCGATCAGGCCCAGCACCACGAAGGTTCGCATCAGGTGATGTCGCGGCCAGCCGTCGACGGTGACATTGCGCAGCTGGTAGACCGCGACCACCATCGCCGCCACCGGCAACTCGATATACACCCAGTGCAGCACCGCGTACGGGGCCGGGCCGGCCGCGTCGATCACCCGCCCGACCAGCCACGACGGCTGGGCGAATGCGTGGTCGGCCAGCATCGCGTACTCGTCGAGCACCCGAGGCCGGCTGAGCGCGGTGATCCGCAGCCAGGTGTCGGCGGCCTTGCTGGCCACGATCAGCAACGCCCCCCACCCGGCCGCGCCCAGCGCGGCGCGGCGCTCGGTGCCCGACCAGCGCAGCCCGGCCAGCACCGCCAGCCCGGTGAGCACGATCAGCGGCCCGTTGCCGAGGGTCAGCGCACCGCCGCGCAGCACCCGCTCGGCGGCGAACACCGCGTCCAGGCCGGCCGCCAGGCCCAGCGCCACCAGGCGGCGCCGGTTGGTCAGCCCCACCAGCGCCAGGCCCAACCCGGCCCAGGGCAGCGTGGCCGACTTCGGGGTGGCGACATAGTCGCTGATCAGGCTGTGCAGCGGCCCCTGAAACCCACGGTGGACGGCGGCGATTTGCAACCCGATCAGCAGCGCCGAGACCGCGGCAACGGCGGCCGTCGGGCCCACCCGGGTCGACGGCGGAGGACGCTTCCCGCGTCCCACGTCGCTGATCAGCATCTACAGATCGTAAACGGCGGATGAACCGCAGGCCGACATTGCCGAACCGAACGCTAAACGACGTGGTCGATCCCGAAGATGTGAGTGCGATGTGAGTCTGCACGGCGTTCATCGCCAAGGTGGCCGAAAACGCCTAAGATGATCTGTCTATGAAGTTTGCTCGTTTGAGCGTCACCTGCTTCCGGGTAACCAGCGTCGCGCCGGCCCGATGTGCAGGGCACCAACCACGGCGCAGGGAGCGATGATGAATGCCGTCAACGGGGCGGTGACCAAGTTGGGCCGGATGGCCGGCCGCGCGGCAACGATGACCACCGAGGCCGCCGGCGCGCTCGGCGGCGCCGCGGTCAACGGTGTGGTCGGTGCGGTGACCGGGGCCGCCGCCGGTGTGCAGCGCGGCGTCAGCAGCGGCAGCCACTCGACGCCGGCGGCCGCGCTGACGCTGGGTGCGCTCGGCGTGGTCGGCCTGGTCGAATGGCCGGTGCTGCTGACCGTCGGCGGCGCGGCATTGCTGCTGCGACAGCTGAACCGGCGCCCCGACGACGCGGTGCCAGCCAAGGCCGCCCCGGCCAAGGCCGCGGTTAAAACCGCGGCCAAGCCCGCCGCCGCGCCCGCCAAGGCGACCAAATCCACCAACTCCCAGCGGCCGCGGCAGAGCAGCCGGGCCAAGTCGCCGGCGACGCGGCGACCGCGCGCCAGCAAGTAGATTGGCGGAAGTGGGTACCGGCCAAACTTTGCGTAGCTCTTTTCCCCTCCGCGCGGTCGCGACGTGCATCCAGACCACCTCTGCCTTGGCCGGCGCCACGATGCACACCGCGGCCACCGCCGCCGGAGCCGTCGGGGCGTTGGCGTCCGCCGGCGTCGACTTGGCCACCTTGCCGGTCCGCGAAGCCACCAAGGCACTGTCCGGGGATAGTCCCGGCTCGCCGCTGTCGCGGCGGTGTTGGCGCGGTCACAACCGGGCCTGGATCGAGGTGCGTGGCCTGAGCGGTCCCGGCGGCCGGGAACTCGGGCCGGTGGTGCTCGACGCGGTCCGCGCCCACCCCGGGGTCACCACCGCCCAACTGAACTACCCGCTGTCCCGGGTCGTGGTCGGCATCGACGATGTCCGCACGTCGCTGCGCGACCTGGTCCGGGTGGTCGCCGACGCCGAAAAGCGGCCCCGGGCCGTCGCCGACGACGAGGCCGAGCGCCGCCCCGGCCGCGCCCCCAGCCTGCCCGGCGACGGGTTGGAGCTGGCGGCCCGCGCGGTGACGTTGGGCGCCAACGCCGCCGGGCTGGGGGTCGCGCTGGTCGGCCGGGCACTGCGGTTGCCGGGGTTGCCGGTGAGTGTCGAGGCGGCCGCGGTGGCCGTCGACTACCAGCCGCGGCTGCGTCGCCTGCTCGAGGAGCGTCTCGGGACCGCGGCGACCGACACCGTGTTGACCCTGGCGATGGCCGCCGCGCACACCGTCAACCTGGCGCCGGCGTCGCTGGCGGTGGACGTGCTGATGGAGACGCTCAAGACCGCCGAGGCCCGGGCCGAGGCGCGGGCCTGGCGCCGGCACGAACCGGCGCTGGCCCGCCACGCCGAGCACCCGGCGATCGACGCGCCGGCGCGCCCGGCGCCGCCGGGACCCGGTGCGGTGGAGCGGCACGCCGAGCGCAGCGCCTGGCTGCAGGCGATCGGCGCGGCCGTGGTCGGCGCCGCCACCCGCAACGTCGACATGGCCGGCACCGCGGCCTTGGTGAGCACCCCCAAAGCCGCCCGCGCCACCCGCGAATCGTTCGCGGCGACCCTGGGCCGCGGGCTGGCCGACCAGCACGCGGTGCTGCCGCTGCAACCGAAGAGTTTGCGCCTGCTGGACCGCGTCGAAGTGGTCGTCATCGATCCGCGGGTGTTGTGGGACAACAAGTTACGGGTGGTGCGCGTTCGTGGCGGCGGTGAGCGGGAGCTGGCCGCGGTGTGGGACCGCGCCCAGGCGCAGCTGCTGGCCAACGGGCTGCAACCCGGCTGGCACCGCGTCACCGACCACGACGCCGAGGCGCTGTTCCAGCCCGCCCACCACCCGTGGGCGGCGGCGGTGGTGGCCGAGGCGCACCGCGCCGACGTGGAGGTGGTCTCCGTCGACGTCGACGGCCTGGGCGAGCTGCGTCCGACCTTCGACGACATCCGCCCGCTGCCCAACGGGTCCATCGATGCGGCGCTGGCCGCCGCGGTGCGCAGCTACCAGCGGCAGGGCCACACCGTGGCGGTGCTGTCCTCGACTGCGGTGCAGGCGCTTTCGGCCGCCGATGTGGCGCTGGGCATCACCGCCGCCGACGGTCCGCCGCCGTGGTGCGCGGGCCTGATCCTGCCGGATCTGGCCGCGGCGTGGCGGGTGCTGCACGCCCTGCCCGCGGCCCGCGCCGCCAGCCGCCGCGGTGTGGAAATCTCCGCCGGCGCCTCGGCGTTGGGGGCGCTGCTGATGCTGCCCGGGGTGCGCGGCCGCGGCCCCGGACCGGTCACCACCGGCGCGGCGGCCGGTGCGCTGTCCGGATATTGGCTGGGCCGCCAGGTGGTCAACGCGCCCGCGCCGCGCCCGGCCGCCGTGCATGAATGGCACGCCATGTCGGTGGACCAGGTCCGCCAGCTGCTGCCCACCCCCGAGCCGCAGACGCCGGTGGAAACTCAGCATCCGCCGGTGACCGCCGCCGCGCTGGCCGCGTTCGGGGTGGCGCGTCGCGGCGCCGCGCTCACCGCGCCGCCGCGCGCGGCGACCTGGCAGTTCATCAAGGCGGTCCGCGCCGAGCTGGCCGACCCGATGACCCCGGTGCTGGCGCTGGGTGCGGCGGCCAGCGCGGTGTTGGGGTCGCCGGTGGACGCGGTGCTGGTCGGTTCGGTGTTGGGCGCCAACGCCGTGCTCGCCGCCGCGCAGCGGCTCAACGCCGAACGCCGGCTCAATGTGCTACTCACCCAGCAGATTCCGGCGGCCCGCAAAGTGGTGTCGGCCGGGGTATACGCCGAGGCCGTCGCCGAAGAGCTGCGGCCCGGCGACATCATCGAGGTGCGCTCCCACGAGGTGGTGCCGGCCGACGGCCGGCTGATCGAGGCCATCGACCTGGAGGTCGACGAGTCCTCGCTGACCGGGGAGTCGCTGTCGGTGACCAAACAAACCGACGCCACCCCCGGCGCCGACCTGGCCGACCGGCACTGCATGCTGTTCGCCGGCACCACCGTGGTGGCCGGCACCGCCGTCGCGGTAGTGACCGCCGCCGGCGGCGACACGCACGCCCGCCGCGCCGCCGAACTGGTGACCGGCGACCAGCAGGCGGTTGGGCTGCAGCACCAGCTGAGTCTGCTCACCAAGCAGGCCTGGCGGGTCAGCCTGGCCGGCGGCGCCCTGGTCAGCGGGCTGGGCTTGCTGCGCCGGACCGGGCTCCGCCAGGCGGTGGCCAGCGGCATCGCGGTCAGCGTCGCGGCCATCCCCGAAGGGCTGCCGCTGGTGGCCACCCTGGCGCAGCAGGCGTCGGCGCGTCGGCTGACCAATGCCGGTGCGCTGGTCCGCGTCCCCCGCGCGGTGGAGGCGCTGGGCCGCGTCGACGTGGTGTGCTTCGACAAGACCGGCACGCTGAGCCAGAACCGGCTGCGGGTCGCGCAGGTCCATCCCGCGCCCCGGCACTCCCGGGAAGAGGTGCTGCGGTGCGCGGCGCACGCCACCCCCGCCACCGCCGGCGGCCGCCATGTGCACGCCACCGACACCGCGATCGCCGAAGCCGCGCTGTCGGTGAACGGATCGGGCCCCCTCCCGGAGTCCCCGGCGCATCTGCCGTTCCGGTCGGGCCGGCCGTTCTCGGCGTCGGTGACCGGCGCCGAGCTGACCGTCAAGGGCGCCCCGGAGGTGGTGCTGGCCAGCTGCGGCCGGGTGAACCCGGCCACCAGGCGGGCGGTGGGCGCGCTGGCCGCCGACGGGTTGCGGGTGATCGCGGTGGCCCGGCGGCGGCTCACCGATCAGCAGATGCGGGCGCTGGGCGACGACCCGGAGCCCGACGCCATCGCCGAACTGTGCGACGACGGGCTGTCGCTGGTCGGGCTGCTCGGCTTGTCCGACACCCCGCGCGACACCGCCGCCGAGCTGCTGGCCGAGTTGCAGCAATACGAGATCCCGATCCGGCTGATCACCGGCGATCACCCCATCACCGCCACGGCCATCGCCCGCGAGCTGGGTCTGCCGGTCACCGACGGCCAGGTGATCAGCGGCGCGGAGTGGGAGGCGTTGTCGCGCAAGGATCAGGAGCGTGCGGTCACCGAGCGGGTGGTGTTCGCCCGGATGTCCCCGGAGAACAAGGTGCAGATCGTGCAGACGCTGGAACGCACCGGCCGGGTATGCGCGATGGTCGGCGACGGCGCCAACGACGCCGCCGCGATCCGGGCGGCCACCGTCGGGATCGGGGTGGTCGCGCACGGCAGTGACCCGGCCCGCACCGCCGCCGATGTGGTGCTGCTCGACGGCCGCATCGAGGCGCTGATGGACGCCCTCGAGGAGGGGCGCCAACTGTGGCAGCGGGTGCAGGCCGCGGTGTCGGTGCTGCTCGGCGGCAACGCCGGCGAGGTCGGTTTCGCGATCGTGGGCAGCGCGATCACCGGACGCTCGCCGCTGAACACCCGCCAGTTGCTGCTGGTGAACATGCTGACCGACGCGCTGCCGGCCACCGCCTTGGCGGTCAGCTCCCCGAGCGGCCCGGCCCCCACCGGCGTCCGCGGCCCGGACCCGGCCGCGTTGTGGCGCACGGTCGCGGTGCGCGGCGCCACCACGGCCGGCGCGGCGGTGACGGCGTGGGCGCTGGCCTCGGTCACCGGGCGGCCCCGACGCGCGGCCACCGTCGCGTTGGTGGCGCTGGTCTCCGCGCAGCTGGGCCAGACGCTGCTGGATTCCCACGACCGGCTGGTGGTGCTGACCGCGGTCGGTTCGCTGGGCGCGATGGCCACCCTGATCAGCATCCCCGGGGTGTCGCAGCTGCTGGGCTGCACGCCGCTGGGCCCGGTGGGCTGGACGCAGGCGTTGGGCACCGCCGCCGCGGCCACCGCCGCGGCGGCGGTGCTGCCCCGGCTGGTGGGCGGCCCCACCGAGCAGGAGCCGGTCGACGACGCCGACACCGCACCCGAACCCACCGGCGCCGCGCCCGGCGCCCCCACCAATGGCGCGGGACCGGCGACCAACGGGTCGGTCCCGGCGACGGTCGTCGAGCTGCGTCCGGTGGCGACGACGTCGAGCTCGGCGGCAGATCCCCCGTTACCGAAAGGCGAATGATGGCCGACAACAAGACACGCCGCGGCACCACCCAGCGGGAGGCCGTCGCGCACATCCGCGCCGGTGAGACGTTCGCGGTGAACCTGCCGCTGCTGGGCCGGGTGACGGTGCCGCGGCCCGACCAGCTGGCCTACTACGGCGGGTTGGCGGCGTTGGCCGCCTTCGAGATCATCGACTGGCCGGTCGCCATCGCCGTCGCCGCCGGGCACATCCTGGCCCAAAACCACCACAACCAGTTGCTGGAGCAGTTCGGCGAGGCGCTCGAGGAGGCCTGACCGGCCGGGCCGCGTCGGCCCCCTATCCCCCAGATTGAATGAAAATGAAGCCACGCAGGGAAAGTGCGAGTACGCACCTGCGTGGCTTCAATCTCGACGCGCGGACCGCCGGGCCGCGGTGGGCCGGGGGCGTCAGTCGTCGACCGAGAGCACCCCAACCCGCCACAGCAGGGCGTAGAGCTGGTGCAGCGGAACGCTGAGCAGCCGGGTCGTCATATCCACCACGGGGTCAGACATGGTGCTGACCGCCTGGCGGTCCAGCTTGTGCAGCGCCTTCTTGGCCGGGCGGACCGGCTGCACGGGCGCTGAGATGTCGGTGTAAGCAATCGCAACCATGGTTGCCTCCTAGTGGAAAAAATCCGGGAAGTACTTCAGGAAGCGGCACCGGTTGTCACGGAAGGGATCCGCACACGCCAGCGGTAGGCCCTGCTCAGGCGATGAACGCCTTGGGGTTACCTGTCCAGGAGCGATTGCTCAGCTGATTGCGGCGCGCGACCGATCGGTTCGGGACGACACGGACGCCGGATATCGGCACGGACTATCACTGGAACTCACTCGTCCCTCACCTCCTCTCGGTCGCGGCGCGTGGCTACGCGCCATGGTTCACACGGCAGGAGGCGGACCCCGGCGATTGCCGGAAGAGCCGCACCCCTCTCGTCAGAGCTTCGGCACTACACGGCGTAATCCGGGAATCCCGGAAGCCACTTGGGCTCAACCCTTAAGCCGGGAAGAGCTGTCCTGACCCGGGGCGTCTTTCGACGTTCGGGGTCAGTGGCCTATGTCCGTGTAGCCGCCTCACCTAACGAGGTGCTTGCCGCTCCATATTGCATCAGGGTGCCACCCGGGTCAATCCAAAACGCCGGGAACCCACTGTGAACCCGCTGTGAGTGCGGCGGGTCAGCGGGTGGGCCGCACCTCGGTCGCGTACCGACCGGCCGAGACCAGGGAGGTCAGCGCACCGAGCACCATCATCACGGTGGCGGCCGAGAACACCACCACCAGCCCGGTGTGAAACGGCCCGGAGATCAGCAACGGGAAGAAGGTGTGCCCGGTCAGCACGTCGGCCTGCACCCCGGGCCGCTGCAGGGCTCCGGAGGGCGCCAACAGTTCGGCAATCGGGTTGTAACCCAGGAACGCGGCGAACAGACTGCCCACCGGCGGGGTGTGCGCCACCTGGTCGGCGATCCCGGCCGGCACCCCGTGGTCACGCAGCCCCGAACTCATCGCGCCGGGCAGCGAATTCGCCAGCCCGACGATCATCAGCGAGAAGAACACCCCGATCGACAGCGACATGCCGGCGCTGAAGACGGTGGCCCGCACCCCCGACGCCGAGCCGCGGTGATCGGCCGGGACGCTGGACATGATCACCGCGGAGTTGGGCGCGGTGAACACGCCGCCGCCCAGGCCGTTGAGGAAGACCAGCACCGCGAACAGCCAGTAGGGGAAGTTCACCGGGATCAGGGTCAGCGCCACGAAGGTGCCGGCCGCCACCAGCATCCCGCCGACGGTGAACGGGCGAGCCCCCCACCGGTCCGACAGCGCCCCGGCCAGCGGGCCGGCCAGCAAAAACCCGCAGGTCATCGGCAGCAGATAGATCCCCGACCACAGCGGGGTGGATTCGTAGCTGTAGCCGTGCAGCGGCAGCCAGATGCCCTGCAGCCAAATGATCAGCATGAACTGCAGGCCGCCGCTGCCCACCGCCGCCATCAGCGCCGCGACGTTGCCGAACGCGAACGGTTTGCTCTTGAATAGCCGCACGTCGAGCATCGGGTAGCGCACCCGCAACTCGATCACGCAGAACACCGCGATCGCGGCCACCCCCAGCGCCAGCGCGCCCAGCACCGCCGGGTTGGTCCATCCGGTCGGCGCATCCCCGTGCGGCTGAATGCTGTAGGTGATGGCGGTGAGCAGCACGGTCAACCCGAGCCCCAGCGTGGCGGTGCCGGCCCAGTCCAGCCGCCCCGGGGTGCGCTCCCCGAGTTCGTGCAGCGAGCGCACCGCCCAGATGCTGCCCAGCACCCCGATCGGCACCCCGACCCAAAACACCGCGCGCCAATCCCATTCCGAGAGCGCCCCGCCCAGCAGCAGCCCCAGAAACGAGCCGGCCACCGCGGCGACCTGGTTGATGCCCAGCGCCATACCGCGCTGGTTCGCCGGGAA
>NZ_MLQM01000047.1:0-29454 GCF_001854525.1 Mycobacterium talmoniae | reverse complement strand
CGCCGATCGCGCGGCCGGGCTGCTGCAGCTCGGCGAAGTCGGTGAACTGTTGCGCCAACTCGCGGGCGGTGTCGAGCTGCTCGGCCAGCACCAGCGCGGTGATCTGGGCCAGCCCGATGGTGAACCGAAGCAACCCGGGATGCTCGGCGTCCAACGCGCGGCGGGCGGCGGGTTCCACGTCATCGATTCGGCCCGGCTCAACGCTTTCGACGCACCGGCGATGTCGCCGCCGCGGGCCAGCGCGGTCGCCAGCTGCATCAGCGACAGCGGCCCCCACGAGTAGCCGGTGCGTTCCAGGGCGCCGGCCGCCGGGCCGAGCAGAGCCGCGGCCTGGGCGTGATCGCCGGCGGCGAGCAGCACCTCGGCGAGCAGCACCTCGCCGATCGCGCGGCCGGGCTGCTGCAGCTCGGCGAAGTCGGTGAACTGTTGCGCCAACTCGCGGGCGGTGTCGAGCTGCTCGGCCAGCACCAGCGCGGTGATCTGGGCCAGCCCGATGGTGAACCGCAGCAACCCGGGATGCTCGGCGTCCAACGCGCGGCGGGCGGCGGGTTCCACGTCATCGATTCGGCCCTGCCGCGCCGCGCACAGCGCGGCGGCGCTGCCGGCCCAGGCCACCGCGGTATCCCCGGCGTCGACCGACGCCAACACCCGGTCGGCGACCTCGACGGCGCGGTCCAGGTTGCCGGCGTTCATCGCGAACGTCGCGGTCAGCGCGTCCAGCGTGGTCTGGGCGCCCGGGGTGGTGACCCGGTTGCGGGTGGTCTGCAAAAACGCGGTGGCCCGCTCCGGCTCGTTGAGCATGAAGAACTGGTTGGCGGCCCGCGGCAGCGTCCACGCCATCAGCTGGGGCTCGGGCAGCCCGGCCGGGTCGACCGCGGCCAGCACGGTGTCGGCCTCCCGGCCGCGGCCCTGATACCCCAGCGCGTACGCCAAGGCCAGCCGGGCCGGCAGGCCCGCCCCGCGGTCCAACGCCGCGGTGGCCAGCCGTTCGGTCAGCGCCAGGTCCCCGAGCCGCAGCGCCTGCTCGGCCGCCGCCACCACGTCGTCGACCGGTTGCGGCGCGTCGCTGCCGGCGGCCAGCGCCGCCAGCCGCAGCCGGTCACTGACATGGGTGACCGGGTGCTGATCGAGCAGCCTGACCAGCTCGGTGCGGGCCCGTCGCACCCCGTCGCCGCCCAGCGCGACCAGCGCGCGTGCGGCGAACAGCGGGTGGGCGGTGTACACCACCGGGTCGGGCCCGCGCCCGCCGCGCAGACGGGTTTCGACCGCGCCGAGTTCCTCGGCGCGCGCGATGGCGTCGTCGCCGGTCAGGCCGCCCAGATCGGTGCGCGCCAGCGGCTCCTGCACGGCCAGATAGTTCAGTACCGCCCGCGCCTGCGGCGGCAATTCGGCGAGGTACGCGTCGACCTCGGCGGCCGAGGTGGCGCCGCCGGGCGGTTCGATGTCGAGGCGGTCCAGCAGGCCGTCGGTCCACAGCGCCGCGATGGCCGCGGGGGCGGTGTCGGCGCGGGCGGTGACGATCATCCGGGCCACCCCGGCCAGCGCCAGCTGATACACCAGGGTGGCCGACAAGACGTCGAGGTATTGCGCGTCGTCGACGACCAGCAGCAGATCGCCCTCGCGGGCATCTTTCGACAACGAGGCGCGGGCGGCCCGCAACAACGCGGCCGGCTTGCCCAGGTCGGCGATCTCCACCAGGTGGCTGAACGCCCCGAACGGGACCACCGCCTCGGTCGGGGTGCCGGTGACCCAGCGGATGAGGGTGTCCGGGTGCTGGTGGGCGACGTGTTCGGCGGCCAACCGGGCCAGCGTGGATTTGCCGACCCCGTCGGGTCCGAGCACGACGGCGCCGGTGCGGCGCAGCGCAGCCGACAGCTGCTCCAACTCGGCCGCATGTTGGGGAACGTTCCACCGAATCGGCATCGCGCGGGAGTTTACGGGGCCCGATAGCCTTTCGGATGTGAACTGGGCGGTGTGTGTGTACTGCGCGTCTGGGCCGACGCGCCCGGAGCTGCTGGCGCTGGCCAGCCAGGTCGGTGCGGCGATCGCCGACCGCGGCTGGACGTTGGTGTGGGGCGGCGGCAACGTGTCGGCGATGGGCGCGCTGGCCGTGGCGGCGCGGGACCGCGGCGGGCGGACCGTCGGGGTGATCCCCAAGGCGCTGGTGCACCGCGAACTGGCCGACGTCGACGCCGACGAGCTGATCGTCACCGACACCATGCGGGAACGGAAGCAGGTGATGGAGGACCGCGCCGACGCGTTCCTGACGCTGCCCGGCGGCATCGGCACACTCGAGGAGCTGTTCGAGGCGTGGACCGCCGGCTACCTGGGTTTCCACGACAAACCGGTGGTGATGCTCGACCCGCACGGCCACTACGACGGGCTGCGGGCCTGGCTGTACGGGCTGATCGACGACGGCTACGTCCGGCAGGCCGCGCTGGATCGGCTGCTGGTCGTCGACGAGCTGGATGCGGCGCTGGCGGCCTGCGCGCCCCGCTGAATCTGCGTCGACCGCAGGCTCAGGCCATTTCGACCAGCGGCGACGTCGGGGATACGCTTGGCCGCCAAGTAGAGCGAAACGAGGGATAACGTGTCTGAGCACGACTCCGGTGCCCGCACCTCGGTCGGGTTGGTTGATATCGCGACCCGGGTGCCCGGCGTGCTGGCCGATCTGCCGGTGATCCTGCGTGGCCTGCGCACCGGCCTGCTGGTCCAGCCCAACTTCAAGACATCGATCGGCAAGGTGTTCCAGGACCGTGCCGCAAGCTACGGCGACCGGGTCTTCCTGAAGTTCGGCGACCAGCAGCTGACCTACCGCGAAGCCAACGCCACCGTCAACCGCTACGCCGCGGTGCTGGCCGCGCGGGGCGCCGGGCACGGCGACGTGGTCGGGATCATGCTGCGCAACTCACCCAACGCGGTGCTGATGATGCTGGCCGTGGTCAAATGCGGCGCGATCGCCGGCATGGTCAACTACCACCAGCGCGGCGACGTGTTGGCCCACAGCCTGGGGCTGCTCGACGCCAAGGTGCTCGTCGCCGAGTCCGACCTGGTCGGCGCCGTCACCGAGTGCGGCGCGGTGGCCGACCCGATGACCATCGAGGAGCTGGAACGACTCGCCGCCACCGCGCCCACCGGCAACCCCGCGTCCGTGTCGGCGGTGCTGGCCAAGGACACCGCGTTCTACATCTTCACCTCGGGCACCACCGGCTACCCCAAGGCCAGCCGGATGACGCATCAGCGGTGGCTGCGGGCGCTGGCCGGATTCGGCGGACTGGGCATGCGGCTCAAGGGCTCCGACACCCTGTACTGCTGCCTGCCGCTGTACCACAACAACGCGCTGACCGTCGCGCTGTCGTCGGCGCTGGTCGCGGGGGCGACGCTGGCGCTGGGCAAGTCGTTCTCGGCGTCGCGGTTCTGGGATGAGGTGATCGCCGCCGACGCGACGGCCTTCGTCTATATCGGCGAGGTCTGCCGCTACCTGCTCAACCAGCCGGCCAAACCGACCGACCGCGCGCACAAGGTGCGGGTGATCTGCGGCAACGGCCTGCGCCCGGAGATCTGGGACGAGTTCACCCGCCGGTTCGGCATCCAGCGGATCTGCGAATTCTACGGCGCCAGCGAGGGCAACACCGCGTTCCTGAATATCTTCAACGTGCCCAAGAGCGCCGGCATCTCGCCGACCCCGCTGGCCTACGTGGAGTACGACCCGGAGACCGGTGAGCCGCTGCGCGGCGCGGATGGTCGGGTCCGGCGGGTGCCGGCGGGCCAGCCCGGACTGCTGCTCAGCCCGGTCAACCGGTTGTCCCCGTTCGACGGCTACACCGACCCGGCGGCCACCGAGAAGAAGCTGGTACGTAACGCATTCAAGATCGGCGACTGCTGGTTCAACACCGGCGACCTGATGAGCCCGCAGGGGATGGCGCACGCCGCGTTCGCCGACCGGCTCGGCGACACCTTCCGTTGGAAGGGCGAGAACGTCGCCACCACCGAGGTCGAGGCGGCGCTGGCCGCCGACGCGGGCGTCGAGGAGTGCGCGGTCTACGGCGTGGAGATTCCGCGCACCGGCGGCCGCGCCGGGATGGCCGCGGTCAAACTCCGCGACGGCGCCGAGTTCGACGGCGGTGCGCTGGCCCGCACCGTCTATGACCGGCTGCCGTCGTACGCGCTGCCGCTGTTCGTGCGGGTGGTGGAGTCGATGGAACACACCACCACGTTCAAAAGCCGCAAGGTCGAGCTGCGCGAACAGGCCTACGGCCCCGACATCGAGGACCCGCTGTACGTGCTGGCCGGCCGCGACGAGGGCTATGTGCCCTACTACGCCGACTACCCCGACGAGGTGGCGGCCGGTAAGCGCCCGCAGGGCTGACGCCCGCGGCGTTTTCGCCGAGATCGACGTTTCGGAGACCGCCACTCGACGTTTTCCCCGGAAACGTCGATCTCGGTGCATGAGCGGCGCATGAGGGTTGACCAGCACTGTGCCGCGGCGACCAGGCACCATAGACGGGTGCACTCCACCCTCTGCGGTCGTCCGGTGGCCGGCGACCGCGCGCTGATCATGGCGATCGTCAACCGCACCCCGGACTCCTTCTACGACCGGGGCGCCACCTTCAGCGACGAGGCCGCCAAGGACGCGGTGCACCGCGTCATCGCCGAGGGCGCCGACGTCATCGATGTCGGCGGCGTCAAGGCCGGGCCCGGCGAACGCGTCGACGAAGACGCCGAGATCGCCCGGGTGGTGCCGTTCATCGAATGGCTGCGCAGCGCCTACCCGGACCAGCTGATCAGCGTCGACACCTGGCGGTCGGCGGTGGCCACCCGCGCGTGCGCGGCCGGCGCCGACCTGATCAACGACACCTGGGGCGGGGTCGACCCCGACCTGCCGGTGGTGGCCGCCGAATTCGGGGCCGGGCTGGTGTGCTCACACACCGGCGGCGCGGCGCCGCGCACCCGCCCGTTCCGGGTGTGCTACGGAACGAGCACCCGGGGTGTGGTGGATGCGGTGATCGGCGAGGTCACCGCCGCGGCCGAACGCGCGGCGGCGGCCGGGGTGGCGCGGGATCGGATACTGATCGACCCCACCCATGATTTCGGCAAGAACACCTTCCACGGCCTGGCGTTGTTGCGGCACACAAAAGATCTTGTTAACACCGGATGGCCGGTGTTGATGGCACTGAGCAACAAGGACTTCGTCGGGGAGACTCTGGGGGTGGGTTTGACCGAACGCCTGGAGGGAACCCTGGCGGCCACCGCGCTGGCCGCCGCGGCGGGGGCCCGGATGTTCCGGGTCCACGAGGTCGGGCCCACCCGGCGCGTGCTGGAGATGGTGGCCGCCATCCAGGGCGAGCGCGCCCCCGCGCGCACCGTGCGGGGACTGGCGTGACCCGCGCCGACGACGATGCAGAGCGTAGCGATGAAGAGGAGCGGCGCTGATGACCGAGCTGGCTGACCAGGCCCTGGCCGGGTTCTCCGGTGACGTCTGGCTGTCCGAGCGCACCTGGAGCCGGCCGGAGTGGACCGTCGCCGAGTTGGTGGCGGCCAAGGCCCACACCGGGCGCACGGTGTCGGTGGTGCTGCCCGCCCTCAACGAGGAAAAGACCATCGAATCGGTGATCGACAGCATCACCCCGGTGGTCGGTGGCCTCGTCGACGAGCTGATCGTGCTGGACTCCGGGTCCACCGACGACACCGAAATCCGGTCGATCGCCGCCGGGGCGCGCGTCGTCAGCCGCGAACAAGCGGTGCCCGAGATCGCGCCGCAACCCGGCAAGGGCGAGGCGCTGTGGCGGTCGCTGGCGGCGACCAGCGGCGACATCGTGGTGTTCATCGACTCCGACCTGATCGACCCCGACCCGATGTTTGTGCCCAAGCTGGTCGGCCCGCTGCTCACCGGCGACGGCGTCCACCTGGTCAAGGGGTTCTACCGGCGCCCGCTCAAGGTCAACGGGACCGAGGACGCCAACGGCGGCGGCCGGGTCACCGAACTGGTCGCCCGCCCGCTGCTGACCGCGCTGCGGCCGGAGCTGGGCTGCGTGCTGCAGCCGCTGGGCGGCGAATACGCCGGCACCCGGGAGCTGCTGACCTCGGTGCCGTTCGCGCCCGGCTACGGGGTGGAGATCGGCCTGCTGGTCGACACCTACGACCGGCTGGGTCTGGACGCGATCGCGCAGGTCAACCTGGGGGTGCGGGCCCACCGCAACCGGCCGCTGGACGAACTCGGGGTGATGAGCCGCCAGGTGGTCGCCACCCTGCTGTCCCGCTGCGGCATCGGCGACTCCGGGGTGGGCCTGACCCAGTTCTTCGCCGACGGGGAGGACTTTTTGCCCCGCACCTCGGCGGTGT
The DNA here is from genome assembly GCF_001854525.1 of Mycobacterium talmoniae. Classification (NCBI taxonomy): domain Bacteria; kingdom Bacillati; phylum Actinomycetota; class Actinomycetes; order Mycobacteriales; family Mycobacteriaceae; genus Mycobacterium; species Mycobacterium talmoniae. The sequence goes on along the minus strand of NZ_MLQM01000047.1, from coordinate 23,112 downwards.
CGCTGGCCGACCGGCCGCCGATGAACACGCTGCGCCCGCGCTGACCGGCAAGCTGTCCGGGCCATGAGGCACTATCGATGACGTGACGTTGGTGCTGCTCTACCTGGTGGTGTTGGTCCTGATCGCGCTGGTGCTGTTCGGCGTGGCCAGTGTGCTGTTCGGTCGCGGCGAATCGCTGCCGCCGCTGCCGCGGGCCACCACCGCGACCGTGCTGCCGGCGTCGGGGGTCACCGGCGCCGACGTCGACGCGGTCAAGTTCACCCAGGTGCTGCGGGGCTACAAGACCAGCGAGGTGGACTGGGTGTTGGACCGGCTGGGCCAAGAGTTGGATCAGCTGCGCGGCCAACTGGCCGCGGTGCATGCCGCCGCGGCGGCCGGCGGCGCCGACGAGCCCGCTGGTGACGCCGAGGACGACGGGCCGGACCCGGAGTCGCCCTCGTGACCTCCGACGGGCGGGTCCGCTGCGGCTGGGCGGCCACCAGCTCCCAGCTGTACCGCGACTACCACGACCAGGAGTGGGGCCGGCCGCTGCGCGGCCGGGTGGCGTTGTTCGAGCGGATGAGCCTGGAGGCCTTCCAGAGCGGGCTGTCCTGGCTGGTCATCCTGCGCAAACGGGACAACTTCCGTCGCGCGTTCGCCGGATTCGACATCGAAACGGTCGCCGGCTACACCGACGCCGACGTGGCCCGGCTGATGGCCGACGCCGGGATCGTCCGCAATCGGGCCAAGATCGAGGCCACCATCGCCAACGCCCGCGCGGCCGACGGGGTGGACCTGTCGGAGTTGCTGTGGTCGTTCGCGCCGGCGCCGCGGCCCCGGCCCGTCGACGCCGGCGACATCCCGGCGTTCAGCCCCGAATCCACCGCCATGGCGCGCGAATTGAAGCGCCGCGGGTTCCGGTTTGTGGGGCCCACCACCGCCTACGCACTGATGCAGGCCACCGGGATGGTCGATGACCACCTGCAGGCCTGCTGGGTGCCGCCAGCGCGGTGAGACCCGCCGAGAACCGGGTCTGGTACACCTGTCGTCGCCGATAGGGAACAATGGGGGGGTGAATTTGCAGTTCAACGTCGGGAGTGGCAACGGCGGGGCACACCCGACGCCGACTAAGTCCGTGACGACGGGCCAGCTCAAATCTGGAGGGAGCACTCGATGGCGGCGATGAAGCCCCGGACCGGAGACGGTCCACTGGAAGCGACTAAGGAGGGGCGCGGCATCGTGATGCGGGTACCACTTGAGGGCGGCGGCCGGCTCGTCGTCGAGCTGACCCCCGACGAGGCTGCCGCGCTGGGTGACGAGCTCAAAGGCGTCACCAGCTGAATCCAGCTGACCGCTACCTGCACACCTTCCGGTAGATATCCACCGTCTGCTCGGCGATGTGCTCCCACGAGAATTCGTCGATACACCGTTGACGACCGGCCCGACCGTACCGCTCGGCGGTCGCGGTGTCGGCGACCAGTGCGTTGACGGCCTCGGCCAGGGCGAGCTCGTAGCGGTCCGGGTCGGTGGGGTCGTAGTGCACCAGCGACCCGGTCATCCCGTCGGCGACCACCTCCGGGATGCCGCCGACGTCGGAGGCCACCACCGCGGTCGCGCAGGCCATCGCCTCCAGGTTGACGATACCCAGCGGCTCGTACACCGACGGGCAAACGAAAACTGTTGCTGCGGATAATATCTCGCGCACCCCTCCGATCGGGAGCATGTCCCGGACCCAGAACACGCCGGTGCGCACCCGGGCCAGCGCCTCGACCGCGACGGTCACTTCCGCGGCGATCTGCGCGGTGTCGGGGGCCCCGGCGCACAGCACCAGCTGCACGCTGGGGTCGAACCGATGCGCGGCCGCCACCAGGTGGGCGACCCCCTTTTGCCGGGTGATCCGCCCGACGAACGCCACCATCGGCCGGTCCGGGTCGACGCCGAGGTCGGCCAGCACCGACTCGCCCGACTGCGGTGGGGTCGGATGCCACACCTCGGTGTCGATGCCGTTGCGCACCACGTGCACCCGGTTGGGATCCAGCGCGGGATACACCCGCAGCACGTCCTCCCGCATCCCGGAGCTGACCGCGATGACGGCGTCGGCGGCGCCCACCGCGGCGTGTTCGACCCAGGACGACACCCGGTAGCCGCCGCCGAGCTGTTCGGCCTTCCACGGCCGCAACGGCTCCAGGGAATGCGCGGTCAGCACGTGCGGGATGTCGTAGAGCAGCGCGGCCAGATGCCCGGCCAACCCGGTGTACCAGGTGTGCGAGTGCACCACGGTGGCGTCCGCGGCGGCGTTGGCCATGACCAGGTCGGTCGACAGCGTGGACAGGGCCGGGTTGGCGCCGCGCAACGCCGGGTCGGGCTGATGCACGAACACGCCCGCGCGGGGGGACCCCATGCAGTGCACGTCGACCTGGCAGAGCCGACGCAGCTGGGCGGTCAGTTCGGTGACGTGCACCCCGGCGCCGCCGTACACCTCCGGGGGATATTCCCGGGTCATCATCGCCACCCGCATACCGGAACGGTAGTTCGGCGACGATGCGGGCCGTGCAACGGCCCGCGGAGGCGGCGGACCATCGGGTTGAGCGGTGACGATGCGGGCCGGGCAACGGCCCGCGGAGGCGGCGGCGTCGACCTGCCCAATCCCCGGTTGCCCTGGCAGGGGTTTGCAGCGGCCGATAGGTTTATCCCATGAGGGAAGCGCCACATGTGCTGGGCATTGTCCTGGCCGGCGGGGAGGGCAAGCGGCTGCATCCGCTGACCGCGGACCGGGCCAAACCCGCGGTTCCCTTCGGCGGCGCGTATCGGCTCATCGACTTCGTGCTGTCCAATCTGGTCAACGCGCGGTATCTGCGCATCTGTGTGCTGACCCAGTACAAATCGCATTCGTTGGACCGGCACATCTCGCAGAACTGGCGGCTGTCCGGGTTGGCCGGGGAGTACATCACCCCGGTGCCGGCCCAGCAGCGGCTGGGCCCGCGCTGGTACACCGGGTCGGCCGACGCGATCTACCAGTCGCTGAACCTGATCTTCGACGAGGATCCGGACTACATCGTGGTGTTCGGCGCCGACCACGTCTACCGGATGGACCCCGAGCAGATGGTCCGGTTCCACATCCGCAGCGGCGCCGGGGCGACGGTGGCCGGTATCCGGGTGCCGCGCGCCGAGGCGACCGCGTTCGGCTGCATCGACGCCGACGAGTCCGGCCGGATCCGCAGCTTCGTCGAGAAGCCGCCGGAGCCACCCGGCACCCCGGACGACCCCGAGGTCACCTACGTCTCGATGGGCAACTACATCTTCACCACCAAGGTGCTCATCGACGCGATCCGCGCCGACGCCGACGACGACCACTCCGACCACGACATGGGCGGCGATATCATTCCGCGGCTGGTGGACGACGGGATGGCGGCGGTCTACGACTTCTCCGACAACGAGGTGCCCGGCGCCACCGACCGCGACCGCGGCTACTGGCGCGACGTGGGAACGCTGGACGCGTTCTACGACGCCCACATGGATTTGGTGTCGGTGCACCCGATTTTCAACCTGTACAACAAGCGGTGGCCGATCCGCGGGGCGACGGAGAACCTGGCGCCGGCCAAGTTCGTCAACGGCGGCTCGGCGCAGGAGTCGGTGGTGGGGGCCGGCAGCATCATCTCGGCGGGGTCGGTGCGCAACTCGGTGCTGTCGTCGAATGTGGTGGTCGACGACGGCGCGATCGTGGAGGGCAGCGTCATCATGCCCGGTGCCCGGGTGGGCCGCGGCGCGGTGGTGCGCCACGCCATCCTGGACAAGAACGTGGTGGTGGGACCCGGCGAGATGGTCGGGGTGGACCTGGACAAAGACCGGGAACGCTTCGCGATCAGCGCCGGCGGCGTCGTCGCCGTGGGCAAGGGCGTCTGGATCTAGACCGCCCCGCGCCGAGCGTGCAACCACGGCGGAAAATCGGCGAGAATCCCGCCACCAGCGCACGTTCGGCGTGTCACTCACCACACGTAGGGCAGCAACCGGTAGTGCACCTGCTGGGTGTACGCGCGATATCCGACGAGGTCGTTCGTGAGCATCTTCTCCTCGTCGGCGATCCGCAGCGCCAGGAACGGTACGCCGCCGACCGCACCCGCGAGCCCCCAGTAGGAACCGAGCGCCAGCGGAATGCCGACCATCATGATCACCAGGGCGAAGTACATCGGATGGCGAACCAGCCCGTACAGGCCGGTGGAAATCACGGGCTGCTCCGCCTCGACGGTGACATTGGCGGCGGCATAACTGTTCTGCGCGACGGCCAGGATGCCGAGGCCCAAACCGACCGCCAGCACTACGTCGCCGACCACCGACACGGCCGTCGGCGCGGTTGACCACCCGAACCGGTGGTCCAGGGCGCTGACGACCAGCAACGAGCCGAACGCCGCGAACAGGCCGGTGACGGCGAGCTTTTGCGCGGCGCGGGTTTCGGCTGCCGGGCCGCCGCGGATCCGCCGCTGCAGCACGGCCGGGTTCCTGGGCCCCCAGGCGAGGGTGGGGGCGACCGCCGCCACGGCGTAGATGGCAAGAAACACCCAGGCCTGCCAGTAGTCGAACGTCCCTGCGGGCCAAAACAACAGCAGGCCGAACACGACCAGGGCGAAGAATCCGTAGCCCACGGTTTGCAGGATGAGCTTCACGATCGGTTGCCTTCCGTCACCACACGTAGGGGACCAGGCGGTAGTGCACCCGCCGCCGGTACTCCTGGTAGCCGGCCAATTCCTGCCCGAGCAGTTCTTCTTCATCGCGGATGCGCAGGCCGAGCACGACGAGCCCGGGCAGGATCAGAACCAGCCCCCAATACGAGCCGAGCGCGAGCGGGATACCGATCATCAGGATCACGTTTCCGGTGTACATCGGGTGCCGCACCAGACCGTACAGTCCGGTGGATGCCAGCCGTTGGTCACTCTCGACGGTGACGTTGGCGGCCGCATAGCCGTTCTGGATGACCACCAACATGCAGACCGCCAGCCCCAGCGCAACCAGGACGTCGCCAACCAGTGACACCGTGGCCGGCACCGACGACCAGCCGAAGCGGTGGTCAAGCACACTGAGCACGACCATCCCTAGCAGCGAAAGCAACGCGATGGAGATGATGACCTTCTGCAGCAGCCTGGTTTCCGACAGCGGGCCGGCCCGCATCCGCCGCTCCAGCGCCGCAGGATTGGTCCGCAGCAAGTAGAGGCTGGGGATCCAGGTAGAAAGTGCAAACACGATCAGGAAAACCCAGCCCTGCCAGTAATGCAAGGTGCCGGCGGGCACGAACAGCAACGCGACGAACACGGCGATGCCCCAGACACTCGATAGTGTGAGTTTGCCAATGGTTTTCACGACAACCTCCCTAGTTTCGGATATCGCGATGCCGAAAAGCCGCTGATCCCAATGCAATCAGCGCCGCGTCGAGCGCCAGCAGCCACAGCAGCGGGGCCGCGTCGATGGCGCCGGCACCCACCCGCGGGATATGGGCGAACGGTTCGAGGTCCAGCAGCCACTGCGACACCCCGGACAACGACCCCAGCAGGTACAGCGCAACGAACCCGACCAGCACCCCCCAGGCCACCGGGGTGAACCGGGGAACCACGCCGAACAGCGCGACCGTCACCGCCGCCAGCAGCCACACCGCGGGCAGCTGCACCGCGGCGCTGCCGAGCACCGCGGGCAGCTTGCCGCCGACATCGCCGGCGGCCACGCCGTACGCCAGTCCGGCCACCGCACCGGCCAGCAGCAGCGCCGCGGCCGATCCGCCCAGCGCAATCACCAGATGGCTGGCCAGCCAACGGGGCCGGCTCACCGCACCGGCCAGCAGCGGCTCGGCCCGCTGGCCCGCCTCCTCCTGGTGCGGCCGCAGGGTCAACGAGATCGCGAACGCGGCGGCCACCATGCCCAGCATGGAAAACGCGACCGCGACGAAGGCCTGCTCCAGTGCGCCGGTGCCGCCCATCCGGACCACGATGTCGTGCGCGGTCCCGCTGGTGCCCAACTCGCCGCCCAGACCGTGCACAACGCTGCCGATCAGCAAGCCGTACAGGCCCAAACCCACCGTCCACAGCAGCAGCGCGCCGCGGTCCAGCCGCCAGGCCAAGCCGAAGGCGCCCGCCAGCGCGGGTGTCGCCCGGGCGGGGCCGGGACGTTCGGCGATCAGCCCGGCCCCGACGTCGCGGCGCGCCAACAGCCGGTAGGCCAGCGCGGTCAGCACGGTCGCCGTCGCGACATGCAGCACCAGCACCCACCACCGTTCGCCCGCATAGGGCCGCACCTGCAGCGACCAGCCCAGCGGGGACAGCCACGACAGCGTGCCGGAGCCGGCATCCCCGACCGCGCGCAGCGTGAACGCCGCGCCCAACACGCTAAACGCGGTGCCGCGCGCGACCCGGGCGCTCGGCGACAACTGCGCGGCCACCGCGGCGACCGCGGTGAACACCAGTCCCGAGCCGGCCAGCGCCGCCCCGAACGCCAGCGACCCGCTGGCGGCGACGTCGGTGGTCAGCAGGCCCGCCGCACCGATCACCCCGGTGGCGAGCGACGCCCCGAACCCCACCAGCAGCGCGGCGGTCAGGATGGCGTAGCGGCCCACCACGGTCGAGTCGATCAACTCGGTGCGGCCGGTCTCCTCATCGGCGCGGGTATGCCGAATCACGGTGAGAATGACCGCGACCGCGATCAGCAGATGGAACATCCCGGCTTTCCAGATGCCCACCGCGCCGAGGCTGTCGTTGTAGACCTGACCGTACAACGCGCGCTGGGCCGGGCTGGCCATGATCGAGGCCGCGAATCCGGCGCGCTGGGCCTGATCCGGGTACACCTTCGCGACGCTGCCGATGTAGACGCTGGACAGCGGCACCGACAGCAGCAACACCCACAGCGGCAGCACGACCCGGTCGCGGCGCAGGTACAGCCGCAGCAGCCCCAACGTGCCGGTGAAGCTCGAACTGCGGTGTGCCGCTTGGTGGTCCGGTCCAGGCGGCCGATCCAAGGTGGTGGTCATCGCCGGACCTCCTGGGGTGCGCGTTGGCCGTCGCCGGTGTCGTAGTGGCGCAGGAACAACTCTTCGAGCGTCGGCGGCTGGCTGACCAAGCTGCGGACCCCGGCGTCGCCGAGCACCCGGATGAGTTCACCGAGGCTGGCGCTGTCGACCTGGGCCCGCACGGTGGTGCCCTCGAAGCTGACGTCGTCCACCCCCGGAATCCGGGTGAGATCACCCGGATTCCGGGTCAGCTCGGCTTTGATCGAGGTCCGGCTCAGGTGGCGCAGGGAGTCCAACGAGCCGCTTTCCACCGTCTGACCGGCCCGGATGATGGTGACCCGTTCGCACAGCGCCTCGGTTTCGGCCAGGATGTGGCTGGACAGCAGCACCGTTGCGCCGCGGTCCCGCGCTTCCCCGACGCACTGCTGAAAGACGTTCTCCATCAACGGGTCCAGTCCGCTGCTCGGCTCATCCAACAGCAGCAGCCGGGCCCGCGAGGAGAACGCCGAAATCAGCGACACCTTCTGCCGGTTGCCCTTGGAATAGGTGCGGGCCTTCTTCTGCGGGTCCAGCTCGAAGCGGTCGATCAGTTCGGCCCGGCGCTGCTCGTCGATGCCGCCGCGCAGGCGGGCCAGCAGGTCGATGGTTTCGCCGCCGGTGAGGTTCGGCCACAGCATCACATCGCCGGGCACATAGGCGATCTGGCGGTGCAAGGCGACCGCGTCGGTCCACGGGTCGCCGCCGAGCAGCCGCACGGTGCCGCCGTCGGCCTTGACCAGACCCAGCAGGATGCGGATCGTCGTCGACTTGCCGGCGCCGTTGGGGCCCAGGAAGCCGTGCACCTCGCCCGGCCGCACCGTGAGATCGAGGCCGTCCAACGCCCGCACCGCGCCGAAGTTTTTGGTCAGGCCCCGGATCTCGATGGGGGAGTCGTTACCCGGCATTGGCTTCTCCTTGGTCGGCGTCGGATTGGGCGAGGAAGGCGTCGTACATGGTGCGGTCGGCCAGCAGGCCCTCGGTGGAGACCTCCAGGGCCGGCAGCACCATGTCTTGGGCGTAGTCGCGCAGCACCGCACGCAGATCGGTGGGGGTGTCGTGCATCTGCAGATACAGCAGGAAGCCGCCGCCGCCGGTGATCGCCAGATACTTCGCGCGGGCCTGGGGATCGCGGCTGGGCTTGACGGTGCCGGCGCGAACACCTTCGTCGAGGTACTCCGCGGTGTTGTCGATCATCCTGCGCCACAACGTCCTCGCCAACGGGCTGCCCGACTGCATACTGCGCACCAGGTAGGCCATCAGCGGCGCAAAGGACTCGATCTCGGCCAGCTGGGCGAACCAGGTGGCCGGATCGTTGGACCGGATGGCCTCGGACTTCTCCTGCCGGACCTCCTCGGCGACGTAGTCGTCGCAGGCCTGCAGCAGCCCGTCCTTGGAGCCGAAGTGGTGGATCACCAGGGCCGCGCTCACCCCGGCGGCCTCGGCGATGGTGCGCAGACCCACCCCGAAGCCGTGCTGACCGAACTGCTCGATCGCCGCATCGCGGATCCGGGCGCTCGTCGTCAGGTCGCTTGAACGCATGTTCAATAGGTTAAACGCACGTTCAATCGAGCGTCAAGCACCGACCGCGAGCAGACGCAAAAGCCCCTCATTTCGGCAGGAAATGGGGGCTTTTGCGTCTGCTCGCCGGAAGGGCGGGGGACGCTAGTCGCGGACGGCGGCCAGCAGGCCGTCGCCCAGCGGGATCAACGCCGGGGTGAGCCGTTCGTCTTCGGCGATCAGCCGCGCCGCCTCCCGCACCGCGGTCACCTCCCGGTCGTGGGCGCTCGGGTCGCCGGCGCGCCCGCCCAGCGCGGCGCGGTGCACGACGACGACGCCGCCGGGACGCAGCAGCCGCACCGCCTCCACCACATAGCTGGGCTGGTCCAGCGGGTCGGCGTCGATGAACACCAACTCGTAGGACTCGTCGGCGAGCCGGGTCAGCACCTCCTGCGCCCGGCCGCTGATCAACCGCATCCGGGACGGGCCGATCCCGGCCTCGGTGAACGCTTGCTTGGCGATCCGCTGATGTTCGGGCTCGATGTCGATCGTGGTCAACACGCCGTCCTCGCTCATCCCCGACAGCAACCACAGGCCGCTGACCCCGGCGCCGGTGCCGACCTCGACGACGGCTTTGCCGCCGCTGAGCTTGGCCAGCAGGCTCAGCAGCGCCCCGACCGCCGGTGTGACGGCGCCGACGCCGATGTCGTCGGCGCGGTCGCGGGCCGCCGCCAGGATCACGTCCTCGGTGATCGACGCCTCGGCGTGCGCGGAGATGGCGTCGGCCTGCCGGGACGAGGTCGCCTGATCGGAGGGGTGGTTGGTGCTGGCCATGCCCGCAGCGTAGGTCCAATCGGGGCCGGCGCCGAGCAGGCGCGCCCACGCACCGCGACACGCCCGAGCCGTCGTCGCCGCCGAAGCCGAGTCAAGCAGAGTATCCGCAGCGCAACGGGGTTACAAGATGGTTTCTTAGTCAATGTTCAGTGCGGGCACATAGCCGCCACACGCCGGTGCGAAATGGTAGCGGCATGGAACGTGGTCGGAGCTGGTCCGGGAATACACGCGAGCCGCATCGCGTTGGCCCGGTTGATCGGCTGCCAACCCCTGGCGCCTACGAGTTGGAGGATCCGAACATCACCACACTGATGAGTCCGGTCAGCATGTCCCATCCAGAACAGCGCCACGACGTTGACTGGGTCGAGCCGTCCGAGGAGCTGCAGGGTACTGCGGTGTTCGACGCGACGGGGGACAAGGCGACGTTGCCGTCGTGGGACGAGTTGGTGCGACAACACGCCGACCGGGTGTACCGGTTGGCCTACCGGCTTTCCGGCAACCAGCACGACGCCGAAGACCTGACCCAGGAGACGTTCATCCGGGTGTTCCGGTCGGTGCACAACTATCAGCCCGGCACTTTCGAGGGCTGGCTGCACCGCATCACCACCAACCTGTTTTTGGACATGGTGCGCCGGCGCGCCCGCATCCGGATGGAGGCGCTGCCCGAGGATTACGACCGGGTGCCCGCCGACGAACCCGACCCCGAGCAGATCTACCACGATTCCCGGCTGGGCCCTGACCTGCAGGCCGCCCTGGACTCGTTGCCGCCGGAGTTCCGGGCCGCGGTGGTGCTGTGTGACATCGAGGGTCTGTCGTATGAGGAGATCGGCGCCACGCTGGGGGTGAAGCTGGGCACGGTGCGCAGCCGCATCCACCGCGGCCGCCAGGCGCTGCGCGACTACTTGGCGGCGCACCCCGAGCACCACGACGGCGTCACCGCCGCCAGCTGAGGCCGAATCCGTCCCGGCCATGCCGTCCCGACGCGAGCCGCTCCCGCGTGTCCGGTGCGTGTCAGCGCGCTACATTCGAGGTAGTGCGCTGGCAGAATCGATCCGGAATGCGGAGAGGAGTAGGTGATGGCCGACCGGGGACAAGTGTTCCGCCGCGCGTTCTCCTGGCTGCCGTCCCAGTTCGCCTCGCAAAGCGACGCCCCGGTCGGTGCGCCGCGCCAGTTCGGTTCCACCGAGCATCTGTCCACCGAGGCGATCGCCGCCTTTGTCGACGGTGAGCTGCGGATGAACGCGCATCTGCGCGCCGCCCACCACCTCTCGTTGTGCGCCGAATGCGCCGCCGAGGTCGAGGGCCAGAGCCGGGCGCGCGCGGCTTTGCGCGATTCGCGGCCGATCAGCATCCCCAGTAACCTGCTCGGCCTGTTGTCGCAGATTCCGCACACCCCGCCGGACCCCGAGCCCTCCCAGCTGCCCGATCAGTTCGCCGACGGCGGTACGCGTGAGCGCCGCAAGCGCCGGTAGGGTGAGTCCAACCGCCGCGCTCGGGCCCGTAGTGTGCGGTTACTGCGCTCAGAAGAGGATGACGTGAGCACCAACCAGGAAACTCCCGGCCGTCACCGCCTGGAACCACGCCCCATCTACCGTCCGCCGGTCGACCCCGCGTCGCGTCAGGCGTTCGGCCGCCCCGCCGGGGTCGACGGATCGTTTGTGGCCGAGGGGCTGCGCCCGCGCAAGTACGCCGACCAGGGCGAGTTCACCCCGCACGACCTGCCGCCGGACCCGGTGCTGGCCGAAGCGTTCGGTCGCCCCGCGGCGACGACGGAGTCGCTGCAGCGCCACCCGGCCGACGCCGGCGCGCTGGACGGCGACAAGGACCGCGACCTGCTGGAGGAGCCCGACGACCCGTGGCGCGATCCGGGCGCCGGAGCCGCGTTAGGCACCCCGGCGCTGGCACCGCCGCCGGCCCGGGTCAGCGGCACCCTCGACAAGCTCGGGGTCCGCGACGTGTTGTTCGGCGGGCGGGTGTCCTATTGGGCGCTGGCGGTGCTGGGCGTTCTGGCCCTGCTGATCGGGTTCGTCGGTGGCTGCTTCGGCAGCAAATCGGCCGAGTACGTGGAGGCGCTGACCAAATCCAAGGTGACGTTGTCCACCGCCGGCAACGCCGAAGAGCCCGCCGGCCGGTTCGCCAAGGTCGCCGACGCGGTGGCCAATTCGGTGGTCACCATCGAGGTGGTCAGCGACGAAGAGGGCATGCAGGGTTCCGGGGTGGTGATCGACGGCAAGGGCTACATCGTCACCAACAATCACGTCATCTCCGAGGCGGCGCTGAACCCGGGCAAGTTCAAGATGACCGTGGTATTCAACGACGGCAAAGAGGTGCTGGCCAACCTGGTCGGTCGCGACCCCAAAACCGACCTGGCGGTGCTCAAGGTCGACAACGTCAACAACCTGACGGTGGCCCGGCTCGGCGACTCCGACAAGCTGCGCGTCGGGGACGAGGTGCTGGCCGCGGGGGCGCCGCTGGGGCTGCGCAGCACCGTCACCCACGGCATCGTCAGCGCGCTGCACCGCCCGGTGCCGCTGTCCGGGGAGGACTCCGACACCGACACCGTGATCGACGCGGTGCAGACCGACGCCTCGATCAACCACGGCAACTCCGGTGGCCCGTTGATCGACATGGACTCCAACGTGATCGGGATCAACACCGCCGGTAAGTCGCTGTCGGACAGCGCCAGCGGGCTGGGGTTCGCGATCCCGGTCAAAGAGATGAAGACGGTGGCCGAAACCCTGATCCGCGACGGCAAGATCGTGCACCCGACGCTGGGCGTCAACGTGCGGTCGGTGAGCAACGCGGTGGCCTCCGGCGCGCAGGTCGCCAACGTCAAACAGGGCAGCCCGGCGGAGAAGGGCGGCATCCTGGAAAACGACGTGATCGTCAAGGTGGGGGACCGCAACGTCGCCGACGCCGACGAGTTCGTGGTCGCGGTGCGGCAGCTGGCCATCGGGCAGGACGCCCCGATCGAGGTGGTCCGCGAGGGCCGGCACGTCACGCTGACGGTGACCCCCGCGGCGGGCCCGGAGGGCTAAGTGTTCGCCAACGTCGGCTGGGGCGAAATGCTGGTGTTGGTGGTGGTCGGGCTGGTGATCCTGGGCCCCGAGCGGCTGCCCGGCGCGATCCGGTGGAGCGCCAACGCGCTGCGGCAGGCCCGCGACTACCTGTCCAGCGCGACCAGTCAGCTGCGCGAGGAGATCGGCCCGGAGTTCGACGACCTGCGCGGGCCGCTCAGCGAGCTGCAGAAACTGCGCGGGATGACCCCGCGGGCGGCGCTGACCAAACATCTGCTCGACGGCGACGACTCGCTGTTCACCGGCAGCTTTGACCAGCCGACGGCGCCCCCGCCGGTCAGCCCGGCCCCGCCGGCTCGCCCGGAGGCCCCGCCGGGCAGCCCGGCCCCGTTCGATACCGACGCGACCTAAGCCGACCTAGGGCCGCGAGCAGACGCAAAGGCACCCCGAAACCGCCCGTTTGGGGTGCTTTTGCGTCTGCTCGCCGCGGTTACTTGGGGGTCGGGGCCACGCCCAGCGACATCCCGGCCAGGCCGCGGCGGCGCGACGCCAGCGTGTCGGCGATGGAGCGCAGCTCCTTGCTGACCGCCGCGTCGGGGTCGGCCAGCACGATCGGGACGCCGCGGTCACCGGCCTTGACGATCTCCGGATCCAGCGGGATCTGGCCCAGCAGCGGCACCTCGGCGCCGACGGCGCGGGACAGCCGCTCGGCCACCTGCGCACCGCCGCCCTCGCCGAACACCTGCAGCGTCGACCCGTCGGGCATCAGCAGCCCGGACATGTTCTCCACCACCCCGGCGATGCGCTGGCGGGTCTGCAGTGCGATGGCCCCGGCGCGTTCGGCCACCTCGGCGGCGGCCAGCTGGGGTGTGGTCACCACCAGGATTTCCGCGCCCGGGATCAGCTGCGCCACCGAGATGGCGATGTCGCCGGTGCCCGGCGGCAGATCCAGCAGCAGCACGTCCAGGTCACCCCAGTACACGTCGGCCAGGAACTGCTGCAGCGCGCGGTGCAGCATCGGGCCCCGCCACACCACCGGGGTATTGCCCTGGGTGAACATCGCGATCGAGATCACCTTCACCTCGTGGGCGATCGGCGGCAGGATCATCGACTCGACTTGGGTGGGCCGCTCGGTGGTGCCCATCATCCGGGGGATGGAGTGCCCGTAAATGTCGGCGTCGAGCACCCCGACCGACAGCCCGCGGGCCGCCAGCGCCGCGGCCAGGTTGACGGTCACGCTGGACTTGCCCACCCCGCCCTTGCCGGACGCGACGGCGTACACCCGGGTCAGCGAGCCGGGCTGGGCGAACGGGATCACCGGTTCGGCGGCGTCGCCGCGCAGCCGTTTGCGCAGCTCGGTGCGCTGCTCGTCGCTCATCACATCCAGGGTGACGGTGACCGCGCCGGTGCCCGGAACGTCGGTGACGGCCCGGGTGACCCGCTCGCTGAGCTCGGCTTTCATCGGGCACCCGGCGATCGTCAGGTAGATCCCCACGTTCACTTCGCGGTTGGGGCCCACCTCGATGCCCTTGACCATGCCGAGTTCGGTGATCGGGCGCCGCAGCTCGGGGTCGATCACCTTGGCCAGCGCGGCGCGGATCGCGGCGGTCAGGTCGGGGTCGGTATCGCGAGGCTCAGACATCACCGCCGAGTCTAGGCGCCCGCCCGTACCGGTCAGTAGTGACCGGCGTCTTGGGCGCAAGCGTCGGACTTCAGTCCGGGGTGAGCCCATCCCGCTTTTCGGCGGGCGGAGCCCGCCGTTTAGAGTGGGCGGGTTTGTCCGTCGATGTACTGCTTATTGATCGACAAGGGTGCGCCTCGGCAGGAGACCGCGAAGTGGGACGGCGACCAGAGGTGGTCGCGTATGCGGGCACGGACACGCGCGCCGGTGGACTCGCGGCGCACGGCGTGGGCGGCGCGGCTCTTGGGGTGCTGCGCCAGGGCCGATACCGCCGCGGTGGGTGGATAGGCCACTGGCAGGTGAACGTGGTCGGCCTCGCCGTTGAATTCGTTCAGGTCGATGTCGAGTTCGGCGCACACGCTGCCCGTGATGTGTTCGGCGTAGCTGAGCATGGCGTCGTTGAACACCTTGCGCTGGTAGTTGGTCACGGATACGAGGTGGGTGTGCAGCAGCGACACGCTGTGCCGGGCGCGGCGGTAGGTCTGCATTGTCGGTGGGCTCTTCTACGGTGTCGGTATGCAGATGCGTTATCGGTATCGCATCGATCCGACACCGGCCCAGCAGTCGATGCTGGCGCGGGTGTTCGGATGTTGCCGGGTGGTGTTCAACGACGCGCTGCGGGTGCGCGCCGAGGCCTATCGGGCGGGGGTGAAGTTGTCGGACAGCGAGATCCAGCGCCGGGTGATCACCCAGGCGAAGACCACCGAGGCGCGGGCCTGGTTGTGCGAGGTGCCCAGTGTGGCGTTGGTGCAGTCGGTCAACGACTCCCGCCGCGCTTGGCGCAACTTCTTCGACTCGACCAGCGGGAAACGCAAGGGCCGCAGGGTCGGCCGGCCCCGATTCAAGTCCCGCAAGGATCACCGGCAGTCGTTTCGGCTCACCCGCAACGGATTCAGCCTGAAGCCCAACGGCCGGTTGTTTGTGGCCAAGGTCGGCGAAGTGCGGGTGCGGTGGTCACGGGAGTTGCCCAGCGTGCCGTCGAGCGTCACGATCATCGCCGAACCGGGCGGTCATTTCTATGCCAGTTTCGTTGTCGGCGTGCCTGCCACACCGCTGCCGGCGGTGCAACGCGAGGCCGGGGTGGATGTGGGGATCACCCGGTTGGCGACCATCGCGGCAACAGATGGGCGGCGCACCGACATAGCGAATCCGAAGCATCTGGATCGCAAGCTGCGCAAGCTTGCCAGGTTGGAGCGGGAGACGTCCCGCCGGCAGAAAGGATCGAACAACAGGGACAAGTCGCGGCGCAAGGTCGCGGTCGCGCACAACGAGGTCGCTCGTGCGCGGCGGGACTATCACCACAAGCAGGCTTTGGCGTTGGTTCGCGAGAACCAAGTGATCCACGTCGAGGATCTCAACATCGTGGGCATGGTCAAAAACCGTCGCCTCGCTCGGGCGATTTCAGATGCGGGGTGGGGCCAGTTCGTGCGGATCATCGGCGAGAAAGCCGACCGCTACGGGCGCACCCTACACACGGTGTCCCGGTGGTTACCGTCGAGCAAAACCTGCTCAGCATGCGGGCATCGGCTCGACGAACTGCCGCTGCAAATCCGGCAGTGGACGTGCCCGGCGTGCCGAGTGGTCCACGACCGCGACCACAACGCCGCCAAAGTCATTCTCGCCGCCGGGCGGGCGGAGAGACGAAACGCCTGTGGAGCCCCGCTAAGTCCTCCCACCACTCGGGAGGCACAGGGCGATGAAACAGGAAGCACCCCAACCGCGGCATAGCCGCGCGGGAATCCCCGCCATTCAAGGCGGGGAGCACGTCAACGCGTAGGCCGTCCACAGCCCGACACGCGGGTCTCCGACGCCCAGATCGACGCTGGCGCGGAAAAGTGCGCGAAGGCATCACGCTGGCGTCGACCTCGGCGAGCGTGACCCCGGTCACCGCGTTTTCGCGATTAGCCGCCTGCGCTGCGAGAATCACCAGGTGAACTTCCGCAATGTCGCCATCGTCGCCCACGTCGACCACGGCAAAACCACCCTGGTCGACGCCATGCTGCGACAGTCCGGCGCGCTGCACGTCCGCGGTGACGACGCCAAAGAACGCATCATGGACTCCGGGGATCTGGAGCGCGAAAAGGGCATCACGATCCTGGCCAAGAACACCGCGGTGCATCGCCACCACGGCGACGGCACCGTCACCGTCATCAACGTGATCGACACCCCCGGCCACGCCGACTTCGGCGGCGAGGTGGAACGCGGGCTGTCCATGGTCGACGGGGTGTTGCTGCTGGTCGACGCCTCGGAGGGCCCGCTGCCGCAGACCCGGTTCGTGCTGCGCAAGGCGCTGGCCGCGCACCTGCCGGTGATCCTGGTGGTCAACAAGACCGACCGGCCCGACGCGCGGATCGCCGAGGTCGTCGAGGAGAGCCACGACCTGCTGCTCGATGTTGCGTCCGACCTCGACGACGAGGCGCAAGCGGCGGCCGAGAAGGCGCTCGACCTGCCTACGCTCTACGCCTCCGGCCGGGCCGGCATCGCCAGCACTACCGAACCGGCCAACGGCGAGAACCCCGACGGCGACAACCTGGATGCGCTGTTCGACGTCCTGCTCGAGCACATCCCGCCGCCGCAGGGTGATCCCGAGGCCCCGTTACAGGCGTTGGTCACCAACCTCGACGCGTCGTCGTTCCTCGGTCGACTGGCGCTGATCCGGATCTACAAGGGCCGCATCCGCAAGGGTCAGCAGGTGGCCTGGATGCGCGAGGTGGATGGCCATCCGGTGATCACCACCGCCAAAATCACCGAGCTGCTGGTCACCGAGGGCGTCGAGCGGACCCCCACCGAGGAGGCGACGGCCGGGGATATCGTGGCGGTCGCGGGTATCCCCGAGATTATGATCGGCGACACGCTGGCCGATCCGGACCACGCCCACGCGTTGCCGCGCATCACTGTCGACGAGCCGGCGATCTCGGTGACCATCGGCACCAACACCTCCCCGCTCGCGGGCAAAGTCTCCGGCCACAAGCTCACCGCGCGGATGGTGAAGTCGCGGTTGGACTCCGAACTCGTCGGCAACGTGTCGATCAAGGTTGTCGACATCGGCCGGCCCGACGCCTGGGAGGTCCAGGGCCGCGGTGAGCTGGCGCTGGCGGTGCTGGTCGAACAGATGCGTCGCGAGGGCTTCGAGCTGACGGTCGGCAAGCCGCAGGTCGTCACCCAGACCATCGACGGCAAGCTGCACGAGCCGTTCGAGGCGATGACCATCGACTGCCCCGAGGAGTTCGTCGGCGCGATCACCCAGCTGATGGCCGCCCGCAAGGGACGTATGGAGGAGATGACCAACCACGCCGCCGGCTGGGTGCGGATGGACTTCATCGTGCCGAGCCGCGGCCTGATCGGTTTCCGCACCGACTTCCTCACGCTGACCCGCGGCACCGGTATCGCCAACGCCGTTTTCGACGGCTACCGGCCGTGGGCGGGCGAAATCAAGGCGCGGCACACGGGGTCGCTGGTTTCGGACCGCAGCGGGTCGATCACCCCATTCGCCATGATCCAGCTGGCCGACCGTGGCCAGTTCTTCGTCGAACCCGGCGAGGACACCTACGAGGGCCAGGTGGTGGGGATCAACCCGCGCGCCGAGGATCTCGACATCAACGTCACCAAAGAGAAGAAGCTGACCAACATGCGGTCGTCGACCGCCGACGTGATGGAGACGCTGGCCCGGCCGCTGGAGCTCGGCCTGGAGCAGGCAATGGAGTTCTGCGCCGAGGACGAGTGTGTGGAGGTGACCCCGGAGGTGGTGCGGGTCCGCAAGGTGGAGCTCGACGCCAACTTGCGGGCGCGGGCCCGGTCCCGCGCCAAGGCTGGCGCCGCGCCGCGCGGGTGACGTTAAGGACGCCCACGGCCTCACGAACCGCCCCCGATACCCTGATGGGCGTGCCGAGACCCGACCACCGCGCCCGCGTGGCGCTGGGCGCGCTGGTGTCGACGTTGCTGCTGACCATGTCGGCGTGCACGGTCAACCCGCCGCCGGCCCCGCAGAGCAGCGAGACGTCGAAGAGCACGGTGCCGCCGCCGCAGCGGATCAACCAGATCATCGTCGGCATCGACTGGATCGGGGCCGGCTTCAACCCGCACCTGGTGTCGGACCTGTCGTCGGTCAACGCGGCGATCAGCGCGTTGGTGTTGCCCAGCGCGTTTCGCCCGATTCCCGACCCCGCCACCGCGACGGGGTCGCGTTGGGAGATGGATCCGACGCTGCTGGTGTCGGCGGCGGTGACCTCCCAGAATCCGTTCACGGTGACCTACAAGATCCGGCCGGAGGCGTCCTGGACGGACAACGCCCCGATCGCCGCCGACGACTTCTGGTACCTGTGGCAGCAGATGGTCAGCCAGCCCGGGGTGGTCGATCCCGCCGGCTACGACCTGATCACCTCGGTGCAGTCGGTGGAAGGCGGCAAACAGGCGGTCGTGACGTTCGCCCAGCCCTACCCGGCGTGGCGGGAGCTGTTCAGCAATCTGCTGCCCGCCCACATCGTCAAGGACGTGCCGGGCGGCTTCCCGGCCGGGCTGGCCCGGGCGCTGCCGGTCACCGGCGGCCAATTCCGGGTGGAGAACATCGACCCGCAGCGCGACGCGATCCTGCTGGCCCGCAACGACCGGTACTGGGGTCCGCCGGCCAAACCGGATCTCATCTTGTTCCGCCGGGCCGGCGCCCCGGCGGCGCTGGCCGACTCGATCCGCAACGGCGACACCCAGGTCGCCCAGGTGCACGGCGGTTCGGCGGCGTTTGCTCAGCTGTCGGCCATCCCGGATGTGCGCACCGCCCGGATCGTGGCCCCGCGGGTGCTGGAGCTGGCGCTGCGGGCCAACCAGCCCAAACTGGCTGACGCCCAGGTCCGCAAGGCGATCCTGGGGTTGCTCGATGTGGACCTGCTGGCCGCGGTCGGGGCCGGCAGCGACAACACCGTCACGCTGGATCAGGCGCAGATCCGGGCGCCCAGCGACCCGGGTTACGTGCCGACCGCGCCGCCGGCGATGACCACCGCGGCGGCGCTGGCGCTGCTGCAGGCCTCCGGGTATCAGATCGAGAAGGACGCGCCGCCGGCGTCGGTGCCGCCCCCGTCGGGGGCACCGGCCACCCCGGCGGAGTCCCACGCCCCGGAGGTCACCCGCGGCCGGGTCAGCATGGCCGGCGACCAGCTGTCCTTCGTGATCGGGGTGGCGTCCAACGACCCGACGGCGGTGGCGGTCGCCAACACCGCCGCCGACCAGCTCCGCAACGTCGGCATCGCGGCCACCGTGCTGGCGCTGGACCCGGTCAAGCTGTACCGCGACGCGCTGACCAACAACCAGGTGGACGCCATCGTCAGTTGGCGCCAGGCCGGCGGGGATTTGGCGACGCTGCTGGCCTCGCGCTACGGCTGCACGGCCCTGGAGGCCACCGCGGTGTCGACGCCGGGTGCGGAACCGACCACCACCACGTCGTCGTCGACGCCGCCGACGCCCGCCGCGCCGACGCACACCCCGACGAAACCGCCGGCCGGGGCGCTGGTGCAGGCCCCGTCGAACGTCACCGGCATCTGTGACCGCAGCCTGCAGTCCAACATCGAGGCGGCACTCAACGGCAGCAAGGACATCGACGAGGTGATCACCGCGGTCGAGCCGCGGCTGTGGAACCTGGCGACGGTGCTGCCGATCCTGCAGGACACCACCATCGTGGCCGCCGGGCCCAGCGTGGCGGACGTCAGCCTGTCCGGCGCGGTGCCGGTCGGCATCGTCGGCGACGCCGGCGACTGGTCGAAAACCCCCTAACCACCCGGCGGGCGCGGGATCACCGTGTCGACGATCGCGATCAGTTCGCGCCGGGTCGGCGGCGCGCCGTTGAGCTGCACATGCTGGTTGATCAACGCCGGCCCGATCCGCGCGGTCAGCGGGGTGAGGGTGCCCGCGTCGATCTCGCCGGCCCGCACCCCGGCCTGCAGGATCGATTCGATGATCGCGAGCCGCGGCGCCACCACCGCATCGGCGAAGATGGACCGCAGTTCCGGTTCGTGGAAGACCTCGCCGATGATGGCCAGCCCCGGGAACGCGGTTTTGCCGGCCAGCACGTCCCGGTGCGCAATGAACACCGCCAGCAGATTGTCGCGCGCCGACCGGTCGGCCCGCGGTTCCGGCAGCGGCGGCAGCGCATACTGCAACGCCGCCTGCACCAGGTCGTGCTTGCTCGACCAGCGCCGGTACAGCGCGGCTTTGCCGGTGCGGGCCTGGGCGGCAACCCCTTCCATGGTCAGCCGGCCGTATCCGACGGCGGTCAACTCGGCCAGCGTCGCGTCATACAGCGCGCACTCGAGTTCTTTGCCGCGCCGACGGCTGCGGACGGGGTGCGGGACGACATCGGCGTGCGCGGACATGCCCCGATAGTAGCCGCGGGCGCCGCGCAAGGAACGCTGGCGGCTACTACGGGCGGAATTGTCGGCGCGGAGTAGTGTTTTGCGGATGTCGTCGCACCCCCGGCTACTGTTCGTACACGCCCATCCCGATGACGAGACGCTGACCACCGGCGCGACCATCGCGCACTACGCGGCCCGCGGCGCCCAGGTGCAGGTGGTGACGTGCACGCTCGGTGAGGAGGGCGAGGTCATCGGCGACCGCTGGGCCCAGTTGGCGGTCGGCGCCGCCGACCAGCTCGGCGGTTATCGCATCGGCGAGCTATCGGCGGCGTTGCGGGCGCTGGGCGTGCCGGCGCCGATCTTTCTGGGCGGAGCGGGCCGCTGGCGCGACTCGGGCATGGCCGGGACGCCACCGCGGGGCCGGCCGCGGTTCGTCGACGCCGACGAGGGCGTGGCGGTCGGCGCGCTGGTGGCGATCATCCGCGCGCTGCGTCCCCACGTCGTTGTCACCTACGACCCCCGCGGCGGGTACGGCCATCCCGACCACGTGCAGACCCACCGGGTCACCACCGCCGCCGTCGCCGCCGCGGCCGACGGCGCCGGTGCGGGTGAGCCGTGGTCGGTGCCGAAGTTCTACTGGACGGTGATGTCGGCGGGCGCGATCGAGGCCGGGCTGCAGGGGCTGCGCCCCGCCGATCTGCTGCCCGAATGGGTCCACACACCGGACGGCGAACTGGATTTCGGGTACCCCGACGACCGGATCGACGCCGTCATCGAGGGCGCGGAGGTGCTGCCGGCCAAGGTGGCGGCGATGTCGGCGCACGCCACCCAGGTCAGTGTCGGGCCCACCGGCCGGGCATTTGCCCTGTCCAACAAGGTGGCGCTGCCGATCCTGGCCAGTGAGCACTACGTGTTGGCCGCCGGGGTGGCGGGGGAGCGCGACGCGCGCGGCTGGGAGACCGATCTGCTGGCCGGCCTCGATCTAGGGGCGTCGTAGCCCGGATTTACCCACCCGAGCCGACGACATGGCAGACCGCACGCGGTAGGCTCCCGGACGCAGGCAGCCCACGGAAGGTATTGGCATGGATCCCGACCTGGACCCCAACTTGGAGCACTGGCAGTACTGGATGGACAGCTATCAGTGGGTGGTGGGTTCGTTGGTTGCGCAGCTGGACAGCATGCCGACTTGACCGTTGCCGAACCACGCGCCGGGTCGGCTGACGACACCGGCGCCACCGATCGGGGGTTCCGGTTCGTCGTGCTGACGCTGCTGGGGGTCGACGGCGTGCTCTCCGCGGTGACCGCGGCGCTGCTGCTGCCCAGTTATATCGGGCGGTTCCCGTTTCCGATCAGTGCCGTGGTCAGCGGGGTGGTCAACGCGGTCCTGGTGTGGGCCGCCACCCACTGGACGAAATCGCTGCGGCTGGCCGCGGTGCCGTTGTGGACCTGGCTGCTGACCGTGGCCGCGATGACGTTTGGCGGCCCCGGCGACGACTTCATCTTCGCCGGGCGCGGGGTGATGGCCTACGGGGCGCTGTTAATGATCGTGGTGGGCGCCGCGCCGCCGGCCGCGTTGTTGTGGTGGCGCCGCTACCGCAGACCGCTCAGGGGATGAGGCCCAGCAGCAGGCCACCGAGGTCCGAGCCCAGCTCCGAGAGCGGGCTGAAGTCGAACAATCCGCCCAAATCACCCAGTGCGCCGGCGTCGAACAGGCTGCTGAGGACGTCGGTCGCGGCGGTGGCGTCGGTGAAGCTGCTCGCGGCGTCCAGCAGTCCGTCGGTGCTGAGCGCGAGCGGCGGGAACGGCGGCAAGAAGTGCAGCACCCAGTTGATTTGATCGGTGATGAAGGTGTTGAACGCCGCCGCCGTGTCGGCGCCGAAGTTGCTCAGCCCCTGGAAGAAGCCGACGCTGCCGTCCAGCACATCGATCGTGTTGAACAGCCCGCTCTGCACCACCGACTCGCCCAGGTCGTAGAAGATGGTGAGCTGCGGCGCCAAGAGCCCGACGAAGGGCACCCAGCCCACCGCCCACTGGGCAACGGTGACGCCGTAGCGCACCCACGGTTCGACGGTGAGATAGAGATTTTCGATGGCGTCACCGATCGACGTGGCAATCGAGGCCGGGGCGGTTATCGCGGCGTCGGCGACGACGCCGGGATCGAATTGTTGCGCGAGGCCCACCACCGGGTCCAGCAGATCCATCCCCAGGTCCTGCACCGCCGCGGACAGTGTCGCCGCCGGATGGGCGAGCTGGACGGTGGGCGGCGTGACCGCAGGGGCCAGCAGCACCGCGGTGGCGGTGACGGCCGCGGCGGCCGGCCTGATGAACGACGGAACGGAAACGCGGTCGGACATGGGCGTGAATGTACCGGGACGGCGGGCGGGATCGTTGGTGCATCGCCGACGCGGATGCCGGGCCGCCCGAGTGCCCCCGCGCCCACCCGGCGGCGCAACGCTGGCGCTACTGTGGATCAACATGGCAGGCGCACGGGTCTCAGATTGTCGGGCCGCGCGGATGAAACGCGGCCGGACGGAGGTTACACCCACGTGCCGCTGACTCCAGGTGACGAGCCGACCATCCTGCCCGCCCCGGTCGTGCCGCCCAGACCCAGCCCGTCGGCGCTGCGCCGGGTGCTGCGCCGCGCCCGCGACGGTGTGGTGCTCAACGCCGACGAGGCCGCCCTGGCGATGACCGCCCGCGGCGATGACCTGGCCGATTTGTGTGCCAGCGCGGCACGGGTCC
>NZ_MLQM01000046.1:0-30109 GCF_001854525.1 Mycobacterium talmoniae | reverse complement strand
GGGGCGGGTGCGGGGTGGCGATAGCCGGGCCGGTGCAGCGCCGCCGGGGCGGCCGCGGCGAACCCGGCGCCGGTAGCGACCCGGTGCGCCGGGTCTTTGGCCATCGCCGTCGCGATCACGTCATCGAGTCCCGCCGGCAGCCAGGGCGCCACATCGGTGACCCGCGGCGGCGGCTGCTGCAGGTGGGCCATCATCAGCGCCGGCGCCCCGTGCGCCTCGGCGAACGGAGTCTTCCCGGTCAGCAACCGAAACAGGCTGCAGGCCAACGAATACAGATCCGCACGCCCATCCGGCGGGTCACCGGCGATGATCTCCGGTGCCGCATACGACAGGGTGGCCATCACCGCCCCCGTCCCGGTCAAGCTGACGTCATCGAGCGCCCGGGCGATACCGAAATCGCCCAGCAGCACCCGTTCGTCGGCACCAACCGGGCCGGATAGCAACAGGTTCGCCGGTTTGACGTCGCGGTGAATCACCTGGTGTCGATGGGCGTAATCCAAGGCCTTGGCGACCTCGCCGGCGATGTGGATGGCCCGCTGCGGGGTCATCTGACCGCGCCGGAGCGCCTCGTCGGCGTCGGTGCCGTCGACAAACTGCATCGCGATCCACAATTGCCCGTCGTCGGTTTCGCCGCGCCGATAGATGGACACGATGTTGGGGTGATCCAGTCGGGACGCCACGTCAGCCTCGCGGATGAACCGCGACCGGAACTCGGGGTCGCGGGACAACTCCGCGCTGAGCACCTTCAACGCGTCCTGCCGCGGCAGTTCCGGGTTGGCCACCACGTACACCGTGCCCATGCCGCCGGTGCCGAGCACCCGCTGCACCCGATACCCGGCGACCATTGACCCGACGGCGAGCATGCTCACCGGCTCCCACGTGCGGCGACGCGCGGCCCGGACACGAGGTCACAGCGTAGTCGCCCGGCGTCCACCATCAGCCGATGTTGTCCATCATCAGCCGCGCGATATCCGCGGCGCTGCTGGCAAACGCGCTGCGCGAGTCGAGAAAGTAGGGATCCACGTCGACGTTGACCTCGACGATGCAGTTCGCCCGGACGCCGAGGGCCCGATGGCGAAGAATCGTCACCTGCTGGCCGATATTGGTGGCCTGTACGGACGCGGTGAGTAGCCCGTCGGTGGCCTTGACACTGCTGATCGCCCGCGTCTCCTGCGGCGCGTCGCCGTTCCGGCCGAAGATGGTCACCGTGGTGCCATCACAGCGCGACCACTGCTGGGCAAACGTCGTGAACAACGCCTGGGCGTCGGCGGGGGTGGACAAATTCACCGCGGCGGTGTCCACGCCGACCATATCCGTCGAGGCGGTCGGGGGCGCGAAGTGCTCCGAGGCGAAGTTCTGCACCGCCGCGCCCCGGTAGCTGCCCTGCTGGGCCTGGGCCACCACCCCGGCGCACTCGCGGGGCGACGTTTTGGGGTCGGACAACACCCCGACGGGCATCTCGTCGATGCCACCGAACTTCGGCGGAAACAGATGGCTGGCGCTAAGCGGGTGGTTCAACAGCTTCTCCAGCTGTTGCTGATTGGGGAGGACCCGTTTGATGGCCTCCCCGGTGAGCGGCTGCGGTGCCAGGCCGGGTGCGGGCCGCGCGGCGCCGTCGCGCACCACGGTGCAGCCGGTTGCCAGCACTGCGGCCAGCAGCAGCGGCGCCAGCGTCCGCCAGCGGAGTCTCACGGTGTTCATCTTGCCCACGCCCTCGGCCTCTGGGAGCAGCAAGTGGACGACGCCATGAGTGTCGTAGACCGCATCTAGTCTCATCGCCGTGAGGTACGACCGCTACGACTACGCGTTGTCTTTCGTGGCTCTCCTCGCGGTTGCCGGTTGTCGTTCATCTCTGCTCCTGTCATCGCCGGCGATGTCGCTTGCGGGATGCTGACGGTTGATTCCGCTCAAGCGGATGATTTCGGGGACGTGGACCTGATCAGGGTGCCCGCTGGTCTGCTTGCGGCGGCGCTCGACGCAACGGCATAAGTGCAGGTAAACGCCGACATGTCGGCGCTTCGTCATAGATTTCAGATGAATGGACCGTAGAGTGGTGGTCTGCCGTGAGGGGAGCTCGAACATGGCTGTCCGTATCAGTCCCAAGCCTGACGACCGTGCCCAACGCATGGTGTCGAACCCCGCTGAGTACTTCAAGGACGCCCGTGAACGTCTCCACGCCGAAGTGGTCGAGGACATGAACCGTCAGCGCGACCGACGTCGCTCACGCTAGCCGGGGGACGTGACCGGCGCTTGCCCTCCCCTCGAACGGCCAGCGCCGGCGACGATTACGTCGCGCAGACCCGTGGCTCGCGACACGTGGGACGGCCAGGGAAGAGGGAAGGCGTCCGACAAAGTAATAGGTCAGAGGGCAAAAATACCCTCCGACCTTCGGGGTGGCTGACGGGACTCGAACCCGCGACACCCAGGATCACAACCTGGTGCTCTACCAGCTGAACTACAGCCACCATCGCCACCGAACCGGTCCGGCGAAGCGGAGCCGTATCAGCGGCGACGTCGATACTAACCGCTGGGGTGCTCCGCGGCCGAATCGTTTCCCTGCGGCGCGTCCTGCGGCGGCCCCAGCTCCGCCGCGACCGCGGCGATATCGCTGGTAGACGGGCCGGGCGGCGCCACGAAGGCGGTGCTGCGATAGAACTTCAGTTCCCGGATCGATTCGTGGATGTCGGCCAGCGCACGGTGCGCCAGCCCCTTGGCGGGCTGGCCGAAGTAGATCCGCGGATACCAGCGCCGGCACAGCTCCTTGATCGAGCTGACGTCGACCATCCGGTAGTGCAGGTAGGCGTCCAGCAGCGGCATGTCGCGGGCCAAAAACCCCCGGTCGGTGGCGATCGAATTGCCGGCCAGCGGCACCGTCTTGGCCTGTTTGACGTGTTCGCGGATGTAGTCGAGCACGATCGTCTCGGCGGTCGCCACATCGACCGTCGACGCCCGCACCTCGTCAATGAGGCCCGACCGGGTGTGCATGTCGGTGACGACGCCGATCATCGACGACAGCGCGGCGTCCTCGGCGTGGATCACCACGTCGACACCCTCGCCGAGAATGTTGAGGTCACCGTCGGTGACCAGGGCCGCGATCTCGATCAGCTTGTCCGAGCCCAGGTCGAGCCCGGTCATCTCGCAGTCGATCCACACCAGTTCGTCTCGCGCAGCGCTCACAGTGACCCCACGTTAGCCGCTCACCGGCGCGCAACTCCGTCGCGGTGGCACCCAAGCCAAGTAGTGTCGTGCTTTGCCAGCATTAGTTGGGCACCAATCGGGAGAGGACACGCGGCACGATGAGCCCTGAATCGACACCGCCCGCCGACAAGGCGGCGACCCCCGCACAGCAGATCGCCAGCGGCTACGCCGTCGGCGGCCAGGCCCTGGAGCTGGGCACGGTCGTCGTCGACGGCACCGTCGACCCGAGTGCGCAGATCCGCATCCCGCTGGCCACCATCAACCGGCACGGCCTGGTGGCCGGCGCCACCGGCACCGGGAAAACCAAGACCCTGCAGGTGATCGCCGAGCAGCTGTCGGCGGCCGGCGTGCCGGTGCTGATGGCCGACGTCAAGGGCGACCTGTCCGGCTTGGCGCGCCCCGGGGAGGGCAACGACAAGACCACCGAACGCGCCAAGGAGACCGGCGACGACTGGGCGCCGACCGGTTTCCCGGTGGAGTTCCTATCCCTGGGCACCGGCGGGATCGGGGTGCCGGTACGGGCCACCATCTCCAGCTTCGGCCCGGTGCTGTTGTCAAAGGTGCTGGGGCTCAACGCCACCCAGGAGTCGACGCTGGGACTGATTTTCCACTGGGCCGACCAGCAGGGGCTGCCGCTGCTGGACCTGAAGGATCTGCGCTCGGTGATCAGCCGCCTCACCAGCGACGAGGGCAAGGCCGAACTCAAGTCGATCGGCGGCGTGTCGGCGGCGACGGCCGGCGTCATCTTGCGCGCCCTGGTCAACCTGGAAGCCGAGGGCGGCGACACCTTCTTCGGTGAACCCGAACTGGACCCCAAGGATTTGGTGCGGACCGACGAGCAAGGCCGCGGGGTGATCTCGCTGCTGGAGCTGGGCGATCAAGCCGCCCGCCCGGTGCTGTTCTCCACCTTTTTGATGTGGGTGCTGGCCGACCTGTTCACCCTGCTGCCCGAGGTCGGCGACGTGGACAAGCCCAAGCTGGTGTTCTTCTTCGACGAAGCCCACCTGCTGTTCACCGACGCCTCCAAGGCGTTCCTGGAGCAGGTCGAACAGACCGTCAAGCTGATCCGCTCCAAGGGCGTGGGCGTGTTCTTTTGCACCCAGCTGCCCACCGACGTCCCCAACGCGGTGCTCTCGCAGCTGGGCGCCCGGGTTCAGCACGCGTTGCGCGCGTTTACCCCCGACGATCAGAAGGCGCTCACCAAAACGGTGCGCACCTACCCGAAAACCGCTGTCTACGACCTGGAGTCGGCGCTGACGTCGCTGGGCATCGGGGAAGCCATCGTGACCGTGCTCTCCGAGAAGGGGGCCCCGACCCCGGTGGCGTGGACCCGGCTGCGCGCCCCCCGCTCCCTGATGGCCGCGATCGGCACGGACGCGATCCGCTCGGCCGCCCAGGCCAGCCCGCTGCAGGAGCGCTACGGCAAGACCATCGACCGCGAGTCGGCCTACGAAATCCTGGCCGCCAAATACGCGCCGGCCGACGCGTCGGCCGAGCCCGGCGAGGACACGGCAATACCCGCGCCGCCGGAGCCGAAGCTGAGCTGGTGGCGCCGGTTCGGGCGGTGGTTCAAGGGCCTGTTCTCCAGCCCCGCCGCCAAGAGTTTCGCCCGCTCGGCCGGCACCGCGATGGGCCGCGAAATCACCCGCGGCATGATGGGCACCGGCCGGCGCCGGCGCTAGCGGCTACCCGCCGCCCAGCTTCTTGTAGATGAGGCCGGTGATCGGCGTGACGATGGCGCGCGGCGCGTACTGGCTGGCCACCGACATCGCCTTGGAGGTCACGCCCGGCACCACCCGCATCTTGTTGCGCGCCAACGCATCCAGTGACAGCCGGGCGGTGTGCTCGGTGGAAATCCACAGGAAGTCCGGGATCAGCTTGTCCACCAGGGACGCCTCGGCCGGGTCGGGTGCCTCGGCGCGCACCGGACCCGGCGCCAGCAGCGTGACGTGCACGCCGGCGCCGCGCAGCTCCCCGCGCAGCGACTCGCTGAAGGTGTTGACGAACGCCTTGGTCGCGGCGTAGGTGGCGTTGTTGGGGATCGGTGAATTGCCCGCGGCCGAACCCGAAATCAGGATGCCGCCGGCCCGGCGCTCCACCATGCCCGGCAGCACCGCCAACGTCAGGTCGTGCACGGCGACGGCGTTGAGCTGCACCTGGGCTTGCTCGCCCGCCGGATCCAGGCCCGAGACCGGGCCGAAGGTGGCGGTGCCCGCGTTGGCGCACAGGATCGAGATATTGCGGCCGGCCAACTCCGCGCACAGCTTGTCGCGGGCGGCGGGGTCGGCCAGATCGACCGGCCGCACTTCGACGATGACGCCGTACTTGTCGGTCAGCCGGGCGGCCAGCTCGTTGAGCACCTCTTCGCGGCGGGCGGTGACGATCAGGTGATGGCCGCGGGCGGCCAGCTCGGTGGCCAGCGCCTCACCAATGTTTTGTGAGGCACCGGTGACGACGGCACGAGCATCGGGGCTGGGAGCGGGGACCGGCATGCGCCAATCGTAGAGTGCCAAGCATGGGTGACCCGGGATCGGGTTCGCGCACATCCGAGCGATCCCGGGTGTCGGCGTGGGCCGTACGCGCATGGGGTTTGCGGCGATCCCCGGTGGCGGCGTGGGTGCTGTGGGACTGCGGGTCCAGCGGCCTGGGCGCGGTCGTGGTGACGTTCGTGTTCTCGGTGTATTTGACCAGCAGCGTGGGCGAGGACATGCCCGGCGGAGCCTCGCCGGCCAGCTGGCTGGGCCGGTCGCTGGCGGTGGCGGGGTTGACCGTCGCGGTGCTGGCGCCGGTGATCGGGGTCTGGGTGGCCGCGCCGCGCCGGCGGCGGGTGGCGCTGGCCACGTTCACCGGGCTCGCGGTGGCGTTGACCTGCGCGATGATCCTGATCCGAGACCAGCCGGGCTACCTGTGGCCGGGGCTGGCGTTGCTGGCGGCGACCGCGGCCTGCGGCGATTTGGCCACCGTCCCCTACAACGCGATGCTGCGGCAGCTGTCGACCCCGGCCACCTCCGGTCGGATCTCCGGCCTGGGCTATGCGGCCGGCTACACCGGGGACGTGGCGCTGCTGCTGGTGGTCTACCTGGGGTTCATGGTCGGCGACGGCGCCACCCGGGGCTGGCTGGGGTTGCCGGTTGCCGACGGCGTCAATGTGCGGGCCGCGATGCTGCTGACCGCGGCGTGGATGGCGGTGTTTGCGCTGCCGCTGCTGCGCACCGCGCACCGGCTGCCCGCGCCGGCCGAACCGCCGCGCCCGGTGGCCGGCCTGCTGGACGGCTACCGCCAGCTGTGGTCGGACATCACCGCGGAATGGCGCCGCGACCGCAACCTGGCCTACTACCTGCTGGCCAGCGCCGTCTTCCGGGACGGCCTGACCGGGGTGTTCACCTTCGGCGCGGTGCTCGGGGTCAGCGTCTACCAGGTGTCGAAGGCCGACGTGCTGATCTTCGGGATGGCGGCCTGCGTGGTGGCCGCGCTGGGGGCGGTGGTCGGCGGATTCCTCGACGGCCGGATCGGATCCAAGGCGGTGATCGTCGGATCGCTGGCCGCCATCATCGGGGCCGGCCTGGCGCTGATGGCGTTGTCGGGTCCGCTGGCCTTCTGGGTGTGCGGGCTGGCGCTGTCGCTGTTCATCGGCCCGGCGCAGTCCTCGGCGCGGACCCTGCTGCTGCGGATGGTGCCCGACGGCAAGGAGGGGGTGGCCTTCGGCCTGTACACGATGACCGGCCGCGCGGTGTCGTTCCTGGCGCCGTGGCTGTTCTCGGTGTTCGTCGACGCATTTCACGCCGACCGCGCCGGCATGGGCGGGCTGTGCACGGTGCTGGCCCTGGGCCTGGCGGCGATGCTGGCGGTGCGCGTTCCGCCGCACCGGCACCTGCGCGGCAGCCGGTAGCGTTTACTCCCGTGAACCGCCTCCGATGGCTGGCGCTGGCGTTGTGCCTGGCACCCGCCGCGTGCAGCACCGTCGTCGCCGGCAGCCCGCACGCCGCCGAGCGGGGCGGCACCGCACCCGGCGGCCCCATTCAGCCGGCCCAACTCCAGGATTTGCTGACCCCGTCGGATTCGCTGGCGGTGGTCCCGGGCAGCCCGTTGTTTGAGACCAACATGCAGGCGGCGATCTTCATCGCCGCCGACCCGGCGGACTGCCACGGGGTGGTGGGGTTCGGTCGTTTCCCGCTGTTCCCGACCGACTACACCGGTCGCGAGGCCCGCACCCAGGTCGACAACTCCGCCGACCAGCACCAACTGCTGGAGGCGTCGGCGACCTACCCCAGCGACTTCGACGCGGCGGGTTTCCTGAAATCGGTGCGCGACACGGTCACCCGCTGCCAACACCCGGTCAGCGCATGGGGTGATGCCGGCAGGAAATACACGGTGGACCCGACGCCGTTGACCGCCAGCGCACCCGAGATCGCGCACTGGTCGACGAATCTGGCTGGTGAGCAGTGGATCTGCGAATTTTCGGTGATCGCCAAGGCCAACGTGGTCGCCGAGGTGGTCACCTGCTCGCCGGATCGCTCGATCGACAATCAGGCACTGGCCGCGCAGCGGCTGGCGAAAATCGACGAGCTGCTGCACTCCACCGCGTAACCCGGCTAGCCGCCGTTGGACAGGCAGACCGTCAGCACCGACCCGGTGCGTTGCGACACCTGCGCGCCGTCGACGGTGATCGTGCAGGTGACTTCTTCACCGATGTTGGCCACGGTCACACTGGCCGGCGTCGAGGAGTCCAGGGTGACTTCCTTGCTCCACGGCAGCGGCACGTTGAACTCGTTTTGCACCACGCCGTCGGCGTCGGTGTAGATGATGCTCATCGCCCGCCCCGAGCCGGTGACGCTGTAGACCACGGTCTGGGGTGCGCCCGAGCCGGACGTCGTGGTGGGCGAGGTGCCGCCGGTGCCCGGCTCGGTGGTCGTCGTGGGGGACCGGCCGCTGGTGGTCGGGACCGGGCTGCGGGTGCCGGCCTTGGTGCTGGGGGTGCCGGGAAACGGCGTGACCGTGGCGGATTTGTTGGCCGACCCGTTGGCGATCACCAGCGCGATGACCAGCCCCACCACCAGCAGCACCGCCGCGCCGGCCGCCAGCCACAACCATTTCGGTGACTTCGGCGGTTCGGGTGGCGGGGGTTCACTGCCGGTCGGCTGCGGTTCGGCCGGCCCCCACTGCTGCTGGGCGGCCGGCTCGGTCGGGCCCGGCGGGTACGCGGATTGGTAGCCGGCGCCGTAGGTCGGGGTCTGCCCCGCGTAGGCCGGATCGGTGTACGCCGGATAGCGGTCCGTCGGTTCGGATCCCTGCCAGCCCGACTGCCCGGGTCGATACGGATCGCTCATGCACACCTCATGGCTTGCAGGGTACCTGCGCGCCGATCCGGTGCTCATCGTCACCGGTCACGTGCAGCGCGGCCAGCGTCATCGCCCGCATCAACGCCCGCGAGCGCGCCGACGGCGTCGGCCGGCCGCCGGCGGGCTTGATGCTGTGCGGCGTCGAGTTCAGCAGGCCGAACGCGGCGTGCGCCATCAGCCGGGCGTCGGACTCGGCCAGCGCGGGATCCAGCTCGCGCAGCACCTCGACCCAGATCTCCACGTACCGGCGTTGCGCGTGCCGCACCTGCCGTTCGGCGGGCGGGGGCAGTTGCGCAAGGTCACGGTCCTGAATGCGGATGAGATCCGGCTCCCCGAACACGAAGTCCAGGTGGAAGTCGATCAGCTGGCCCATCTTGGCGGCCGCCCCGGATGGCTGCGACCGGATCTGCTGGGCACCGGTCAACAGCCGGGTACTGATCCCCACCAGCAACTCCACCAGCAGCGACTCCTTATTGGGGAAGTGGCGGTAGATGGCCGGACCGCTGACCCCGGCGGCGGCGCCGATGTCCTCCAGCCGCACCGCCTGGAAACCGCGTTCGGCGAAGAGCCGCTCGGCGGCCGACAACAACTGGCCGCGCCGATCGGATTTCAGCTGGCTTCGGCGACTGGGTGCCTCCGCGTCGCTACCGCGGCCGGTGGGGGCGGACGCTGCCATGACGGCTCCTAGACACTTCGGTTAATCGTCACTAACGTAACACGCGTTAGTCCTGGTGAACTTGGCCTTCGCGATCCGGTGGAGGATGACGTGGCGGCGCAGTCCTACGCCCGCGGGGAGACTCACCCGGCGTTGCTGGAGGCGACGATCGGAGCCAACCTGGCGGCCACCGCGGCGCGGTTCCCGCAGCGGGCGGCGCTGGTCGACGTGGCGGCCGGGCGCCGGTGGAGTTACGCCGAACTGCGGGCCGATGTGCGCCGGTTGGCGACCGGGCTGGTGCGCGCCGGGATCGGACCCGGTGACCGGGTGGGGATCTGGGCGCCGAACCGGTGGGAATGGGTGCTGGTGCAGTACGCGACCGCCGAGATCGGTGCGCTGCTGGTGACGATCAACCCGGCCTACCGGGGTCACGAGCTGGAGTACGCGCTGCGCCAGTCCGGGCCGGCGATGGTGATCGCCGCCCCCGGTTTCAAGGGCTCCGACTACGTCGCGATGCTGGCCGACGTGACGCCGCGGTGCCCGGCGGTGGGGGAGGTGGTGTTTCTGGGCGGTGCGCGCTGGGAGGAGCTGTCCGGTGGCGCGGCCGACCCGCCGCTGTTGGCGGGGATCGCGGCACGGCTGGCTGCGCGCGACCCGATCAATATCCAATACACCTCGGGCACAACGGGATACCCGAAGGGCGCGACGCTGAGCCACCGCAACATCCTCAACAACGGTTATTTGGTGGGGGAGCTGCTGGGTTACACCGAGACCGACCGGGTCTGCATCCCGGTGCCGTTCTATCACTGCTTCGGCATGGTGCTGGGCAATCTGGCGGCCACCAGTCACGGTGCGGCCATGGTGATTCCGGGACCGGGTTTCGACCCGGTGGCCACGCTGCGCGCGGTGCACGACGAGGGCTGCACCAGCCTGTACGGGGTGCCGACGATGTTCATCGCGGAGCTGGGCGCGCCGGATTTCGCCGACTACGACCTGAGCAGTTTGCGCACCGGGATCATGGCCGGCTCGCCGTGCCCGGCGGAGGTGATGCGCACGGTGATCGAGCGCATGCACATGGCCGAGGTGGCCATCTGTTACGGCATGACCGAAACCGCGCCGGTGTCCACCCAAACCCGGGCCGATGACTCGCTGGCGCGGCGGGTGAGCACCGTCGGGCGGGTGTGCCCGCACCTGGAGATCAAGCTGATCGACCCGGACACCGGGGCGACCGTGCCGCGCGGCGCGGTGGGCGAGTTCTGCACCCGGGGCTATTCGGTGATGACCGGGTATTGGAACGAGCCGGACAAGACCGCGCAGGTCATCGACGCCGACGGCTGGATGCACAGCGGGGACCTGGCGACGATGGATGACGACGGGTATGTGCAGATCACCGGCCGGATCAAGGACATGGTGATCCGGGGCGGGGAGAACATCTACCCCCGCGAGATCGAGGAGTTCCTCTACACCCATCCCGACGTGGTGGACGCCCAGGTCATCGGGGTGCCCGACGAGGTCTACGGCGAGGAGCTGATGGCGGTGGTCCAACTGCGGGATGGGGCGCCGGAGCTGACGATCGAGGGATTGCGCGCGTTTTGCGCCGGGCGGCTCGCGCACTTCAAGATCCCGCGCTACCTGCGGGTGGTCGACGAGTTCCCGATGACGGTCACCGGGAAGGTCCGCAAGGACCTGATGCGCGAACAGGCCAGCGAATACCTGCGCGGCGACTGACAGCGCGTCGCGAGAATGGTATTGTCGGCGTCAGTTAATGATTATTAACTGAAATCGAGAGGCGGGTGGCGATGGACAAGGTCGTGGCCACGGCGGCGGACGCCGTCGCCGACGTGACCGACGGGTCGTCGCTGGCCGTCGGCGGGTTCGGGCTGTGCGGAATCCCCGAGGCGCTGATCGCGGCGCTGCTGGAGTTGGGGGTCCGCGATCTGGAGACGGTGTCGAACAACTGCGGCGTCGACGGGATCGGCCTGGGTGTGCTGTTAGCCCACAAACGGATCCGGCGCACCGTCAGCTCCTATGTCGGCGAGAACAAGGAATTCGCCCGGCAGTTCTTGTCCGGTGAACTCGAGGTGGAGTTGACCCCGCAGGGCACGCTGGCCGAACGGTTGCGGGCCGGCGGGGTCGGCATCCCGGCGTTCTATACGCCCAGCGGGGTCGGCACGCAGGTCGCCGACGGTGGCCTGCCGTGGCGCTACGATTCCTCCGGCGCGGTGGCGGTGGCCTCGCCCGCCAAGGAAACCCGCGAATTCGACGGCCGCACTTACGTTCTGGAGCACGCGATCCGCACCGACTTCGCCCTGGTGCACGCCTTCAAGGGCGACCGGCACGGCAACCTGGTGTACCGGGAGGCCGCGGCCAACTTCAACCCGGACTGCGCGGCGGCCGGCCGGATCACCATCGCCGAGGTCGAGCACCTCGTCGAGCCCGGCGAGATCGACCCCGCGCAGGTGCACACCCCGGGTATCCACGTGCACCGGGTGGTGCACGTGCCCAACCCGGTCAAGCGGATCGAGAAGGAGACGGTGCGCTGATGGCCCTTACCAGAGACGAACTGGCCGCGCGGGTGGCCGCCGAGCTGCAAGACGGGCAATACGTCAACCTCGGCATCGGCCTGCCCACGCTGATCCCCAATCACATTCCCGCCGGCGTGACCGTCGTGTTGCACTCGGAGAACGGCATCCTGGGCGTCGGGCCGTATCCGCGCCGCGAGGACCTGGACGCGGATCTGATCAACGCCGGCAAGGAGACGGTCACGACCCGGCCCGGCGCGTCGTTCTTCTCGTCCTCGGCGTCGTTCGGGATCATTCGCGGCGGCCACCTCGATGTCGCGGTGCTGGGCGCCATGCAGGTCTCGGCCGTCGGTGATCTGGCCAACTGGATGATCCCGGGCAAGATGATCAAGGGCATGGGCGGGGCGATGGACCTGGTGCACGGCGCCCGGCGGGTGATCGTGATGATGGAGCACACCGCCAAGGACGGCAGCGCCAAGATCGTCGAGCACTGCAGCCTGCCGCTGACCGGGGCGCGGTGCGTGAACCGCATCATCACCGACCTGGCCGTCATCGACGTCGCCGCCGACGGGCTGCACCTGGTGGAGACCGCGCCCGGGGTGTCCGTCGATGAGGTGGTCGCCAAAACCGAACCGCCGCTGGTGCTTCCGGTCGCATCATGACCACCGCCACCTTCACCGATGAGCACCGCCGGCTGGTCGCCGAGCTGGATGCCAAGCTCGCGGCCGCCGCCCGGGGCGGCAGCGAGAAGGCGCGGGAACGCCACGTCGCGCGGGGCAAGTTGTTGCCCCGCGACCGGGTGGACCGGCTGCTGGACGCGGGCAGCCCGTTTCTGGAGCTGTCCCCGCTGGCCGCCGACGGCATGTACGACGACGAGTGCCCCGGCGCCGGCATCATCACCGGCATCGGGCGGGTGTCCGGGCGCGAATGCGTGATCGTCGCCAACGACGCCACCGTCAAGGGCGGCACCTACTACCCGATCACGGTCAAAAAGCACCTGCGCGCCCAGGAGGTGGCGCTGGGTAACCGGCTGCCGTGCCTGTACCTGGTCGACTCCGGCGGCGCGTTTTTGCCCCGCCAAGACGAGGTGTTCCCGGACCGCGAGCATTTCGGGCGGATCTTCTACAACCAGGCCACGATGAGCGCGGCGGGCATCCCGCAGGTGGCCGCGGTGCTCGGCTCGTGCACCGCCGGCGGCGCGTACGTGCCGGCGATGAGCGACGAAGCCGTCATCGTCCGCGAGCAGGGCACCATCTTTCTGGGCGGCCCGCCGCTGGTCAAGGCCGCCACCGGCGAGATCGTCACCGCCGAAGAACTCGGCGGCGGCGC
This sequence comes from Mycobacterium talmoniae, assembly GCF_001854525.1. Lineage (NCBI taxonomy): Bacteria > Bacillati > Actinomycetota > Actinomycetes > Mycobacteriales > Mycobacteriaceae > Mycobacterium > Mycobacterium talmoniae. The sequence goes on along the minus strand of NZ_MLQM01000046.1, from coordinate 17,066 downwards.
GTTGCACTCGCGGATCTCCGGGGTCACCGACCACCTGGCCGACGACGACGAGCACGCGCTGCGCATCGTGCGGCGGATCGTGAGCACCTTCGGCCCGCGCGAACCCAGCCCCTGGGAGGTGATCCGCAGCAGGGAACCGCAGCACCCGGCCACCGAGCTGTACGACGTGGTGCCGCCGGACCCGCGGGTGCCCTACGACGTGCACGAGGTGATCACCCGGCTGGTCGACGGCAGCGAATTCGCCGAGTTCAAGGCCGAATACGGCAAGACGCTGGTGACCGGCTTCGCCCGCATCCACGGCCATCCGGTCGGCATCATCGCCAACAACGGGGTGCTGTTCGGCGAATCCGCGGTCAAGGGCGCGCATTTCATCGAGCTGTGCGACAAACGCCGCACCCCGCTGCTGTTCCTGCAAAACATCGCCGGGTTCATGGTGGGCCGCGACTACGAGGCCGGCGGCATCGCCAAACACGGCGCCAAGATGGTCACCGCGGTGGCCTGCGCCCGGGTGCCGAAGCTGACCGTGGTGATCGGCGGCTCCTACGGCGCCGGCAACTACTCGATGTGCGGCCGGGCGTATTCGCCGCGGTTTTTGTGGATGTGGCCCAACGCCCGGATCTCGGTGATGGGCGGTGAGCAGGCCGCGTCGGTGCTGGCGACGGTGCGCGGCGATCAGCTCGAGGCGGCGGGCACGCCGTGGACGGCCGAGCAGCAAGAGCAGTTCAAGGCGCCGATCCGCGACCAGTACGAGGCGCAGGGCAACCCGTACTATTCGACCGCGCGGTGCTGGGACGACGGGATCATCGACCCGGCGCAGACCAGAACCGTGGTGGGGCTTGCGCTTTCGGTGTGCGCGAACGCGCCGCTGGACCCGGTTTCCTACGGCGTTTTCCGGATGTGAGGCCCATGTTTGACACGGTGTTGGTGGCCAACCGCGGCGAGATCGCGGTGCGGGTGATCGCCACGTTGCGCCGACTGGGCATCAGGGCGGTGGCGGTCTACAGCGACGCCGACGCCGGCGCCCGGCACGTGTGCGAGGCCGACACCGCGGTGCGGCTGGGTCCGGCCCCGGCCCGCGAGAGCTACCTGGACATCGCGAAGGTGCTGGACGCCGCGGCGCGCACCGGCGCGCAGGCGATCCACCCCGGCTACGGGTTCCTCTCGGAGAACGCGGATTTCGCCGCGGCCTGCGAACGCGCCGGGGTGGTGTTCCTGGGCCCGTCGGCGCGCGCCATCGAGGTGATGGGCGACAAGATCGCCGCCAAGAACGCCGTCGCCGCCTTCGATGTGCCGGTGGTGCCCGGGGTGGCCCGGCCGGGGTTGACCGACGACGACCTGGTCGCCGCGGCCGCCGAGGTGGGCTATCCGGTGCTGGTCAAGCCGTCGGCCGGCGGGGGCGGCAAGGGCATGCGCCTGGTCGAGGATCCCGCGCAGCTGCGGCCGGCGCTGGTCGGGGCGCGGCGGGAGGCGGCGGCGTCGGTCGGGGACGACACGCTGTTTTTGGAGCGGGTCGTGCTGCGCCCCCGCCCTATCGAGGTGCAGGTGCTCGCCGACCGGCAGGGCCATGTGGTGCACCTGGGGGAGCGCGAATGCAGCCTGCAGCGCCGCCACCAGAAGGTCATCGAAGAGGCGCCGTCGCCGCTGCTGGACCCGGGCACCCGGGCGCGGATCGGCGCGGCGGCCTGCAACACCGCCCGCAGCGTCGACTATCTCGGCGCCGGCACGGTGGAGTTCATCGTCTCCGCGGACCGGCCCGACGAGTTTTTCTTCATGGAGATGAACACCCGGCTGCAGGTCGAGCATCCGGTCACCGAGGCCGTCACCGGGTTGGACCTGGTGGAGTGGCAGCTGCGGGTGGCGGCCGGGGAGAAGCTGCCGTTCGCCCAGGACGACATCGAGCTGCGCGGCCACGCCATCGAAGCCCGGGTCTACGCCGAGGACCCGGCCCGCGACTTCCTGCCCACCGGCGGGCGGGTGCTCGACGTGGTCGAACCCGCCGCGCCCGGGGTGCGGGTGGACTCGTCGCTGCAGCCGGGCACCGTGGTGGGCAGCGACTACGACCCGATGCTGGCCAAGGTGATCGCGCACGGCGCCGACCGCGCCGAAGCGCTAACGCGGCTGGACGCGGCGCTGGCCGGCACCGCGGTGCTCGGGGTGCAGACCAACATCGAGTTCCTGCGCTTCCTGCTGGCCGACGAGCGGGTCGCCGCCGGGGACCTGGACACCGGGCTGCTGGACGCGCGGCTGGCCGACTTCGCGCCGACGCCGGCGCCCGACGATGTGCTGGCCGCCGGGGGCCTGTATCGGCAGTGGGCGTTGGCGCGCCGCGCCGGCGACAACCTGTGGGCGGCGCCCAGCGGGTGGCGGGTCGGCGGCGCCGCACCGGTGCGCACCGCGATGCGCACCCCGCTGCGCACCGAGACGGTCTCGGTGTGGGGGCTGCCGCACTCGGCGCGCGTGCAGGTCGGCGATGGTGAGATCTGCTGCGCCAGCGGGCAACTGCGCGACGGGCAGCTGAGTGTGACGCTGGACGGCGTGCGCCGGTGCTTCGCGGTGGCCGAGGCGGACCGGCACCTGTGGATCGCCGACGAGCGGGGCACCTGGCAGCTGCGGGAGGCCGAGGAGAGCACCGTGGTCCGGTCCGTCGGCCCGCGGCAGGCCGAGATCGTCAGCCCGATGCCCGGCAGCGTGATCGCCGTGCACGTCACCTCCGGCGCCGAGATCGCCGAGGGCGCCGCGGTGGTGGTCGTGGAGGCGATGAAGATGGAACACACGTTGACCGCGCCGATCTCCGGCCGGGTCGACGTGCTGGTGTCGGTCGGCGACCAGGTCACGGTGGACCAGGTGTTGGCGCGACTGGTGCCCGAGAACGCGGAAGAGGACGAGCAGTCATGACGACGAGCATCACCACGGCAGCTACCCTGCCCAACGAATACCGGGAGCTGCGCGACACGGTGGCCGATTTCGCGCGCACCCTGGTCGCGCCGGTGGCGGCCAAACACGATGAGGAGCACAGCTTCCCGTACGAGGTCGTCGCCAAGATGGGGGAGATGGGGCTGTTCGGCCTGCCGTTCCCGGAGGAATACGGCGGCATGGGCGGCGACTACTTCGCGCTGGCGCTGGCGCTGGAGGAACTCGGCAAGGTCGACCAGTCGGTGGCGATCACGCTGGAAGCCGGGGTGAGCCTGGGCGCGATGCCGATCTACCGGTTCGGCACCGAGCAGCAGAAACAGCAGTGGCTGCCGCGGCTGACCGCGGGCACCGCGCTGGCCGGCTTCGGGCTCACCGAGCCGGGGTCGGGCTCCGACGCCGGCGGCACCCGCACCACGGCCCGGCTGGACGGCGGGGAGTGGGTGATCAACGGGTCCAAGCAGTTCATCACCAACTCGGGCACCGACATCACCGCCGCGGTCACCGTCACCGCGGTCACCGGAACCCGCGCCGACGGCAAGAAAGAGATCTCCACGATCATCGTCCCGTCCGGCACACCGGGATTCACCGTCGAGCCGACCTACAACAAGGTCGGCTGGAACGCCTCGGACACCCACCCGTTGACCTTCGTCGACGCCCGGGTGCCCGAGGAGAACCTGCTGGGCGCCCGCGGCACCGGGTATGCGAACTTCCTGTCCATCCTCGACGAGGGCCGCATCGCGATCGCCGCGCTGGCCACCGGGGTGGCGCAGGGCTGCGTCGACGAAAGCGTGAAGTACGCCGGCGAACGGGAATCGTTCGGGCAGCCGATCGGGTCGTATCAGGCGATCAGCTTCAAGATCGCCCGGATGGAGGCGCGGGCCCACGTCGCGCGCACCGCCTATTACGATGCGGCGGCCAAGATGCTGGCGGGCCAGCCCTTCAAGAAGGAGGCGGCGATCGCCAAGATGGTCAGCTCGGAGGCGGCGATGGACAACGCCCGCGACGCCACCCAGATCCACGGCGGCTACGGTTTCATGAACGAGTACCCGGTGGCGCGGCACTACCGGGATTCCAAGATCCTCGAAATCGGAGAGGGCACAACGGAGGTGCAACTGATGCTTATCGCGCGATCGCTGGGGCTCGCGTGAGCCGCCCCGACCCCGGCGAGACGGAATCTGGCGACGCCGCGTCGGCGCGTCGCGTCGCAGGATTCCCACTCGGCGAGGGGAAGACCGTCGAACAGCGCGGATTGTGGTTCGAGGAATACGAGATCGGCACCACCTATGCCCACCGGCCCGGACGCACCCTGACCGAAGCCGACAACGTGCTGTTCACCACGTTGACGATGAACACCCAGTCGTTGCACCTGGACGCGGCCTGGGCCGGGCAGCAGCCCGGCTTTCGGGGGGAGCGGCTGGTGAACTCGATGCTGACGCTGTCCACGCTGGTGGGGCTGTCGGTGGCGCAGCTGACGTTGGGCACCATCGTGGCGAACCTGGGTTTTACCGAGGTGTCGTTCCCGAAGCCGGTGTTCCACGGCGACACGCTGTACGCGGAGACCGTCTGCACCGGCAAGCGGGAATCCAAGAGCCGCCCCGGGGAGGGCATCGTCACCCTCGAGCACATCGGGCGCAACCAGGACGGCGAGGTGGTGGCGCGCGCGGTGCGCACCACCCTGGTGCGCAAGCGGCCGGACGGAGACGGCGCATGAGCCTGCGTGCGGCCGGTCCGGCGTGGTTGTTTTGCCCGGCCGACCGTCCGGAGCGGTTCGCCAAGGCCGCCGCGGCCGCCGACGTGGTGATCCTGGACCTCGAGGACGGGGTCGCGGCCGCCGACCGGCCCGCCGCCCGCAAGGCGCTGGTCGACACCCCGCTGGACCCGGCGCGCACCGTGGTGCGGGTCAACCCGGCCGGCACCGACGATCAGGCCCGCGACCTGGAGGCCCTGGCCGGCACTCCCTACACCACGGTGATGCTGGCGAAAACCGAATCCGCCGCCCAGGTCGCGGCGCTGGCGCCGCGTGACGTGATCGCGCTGATCGAGACCCCGCGCGCGGCGGTGTTCGCCACCGAAATCGCCGCCGCCGAGGCCACCGTGGCGTTGATGTGGGGTGCCGAAGACCTGGTGGCGGCGCTGGGCGGCGGCTCCAGCCGGCGCGCCGACGGCGGGTACCGGGATGTGGCCCGCCACGTGCGCTCCACGGCGCTGCTGGCCGCCTCGGCGTTCGGTCGGATGGCGCTGGACGCCGTGCATCTGGACATCGGTGACCTGGCCGGGCTGGAGGCCGAGGCACTCGACGGGGCGGCGGTCGGGTTCGACGCCACCGTGTGCATCCACCCGAGCCAGATCCCGGTGGTGCGCAACGCCTACCGCCCGGCGCCGGACAAGGTCGACTGGGCGCGCCGGGTGCTGGAGGCCGCCCGCACCGAACGCGGCGTGTTCGCGTTCGAGGGCCAGATGGTGGACTCCCCGGTGCTGCGGCACGCCGAGGCGATCCTGCGCCGCGCGGAGTAAAGCCGCCGACCGATGCGGCGTCCCTCACTCGGGCCGGATTCGGTGTCATTTCGGTGCAATTTCTACGCATGCCTGACTTCAGGCGCGTTGACTCTGCGTCCACCCGGCGCCCTTCTCGAACTTTTGCGTGGTCAGCGCAGAGTCAACGCCGGTGGCCTCCGTGCGACGCTCACGGGAAGGCGCGGTAGCGATCTATGAAAGCTAACGAGTTCGACGAACGGTTCGACAACGGCGAGGACATGGCTGCCGCCCTCGATACCGCGCGGGCACGGCGCCCCGGCGAGGAACATCGGCGTGTCAACGTCGATTTCCCGGTCTGGATGATCGCCGAACTCGACCGCGAAGCGACGCGGCTCGGAGTCACCCGCCAATCACTTATCAAGGTCTGGATCGCCGAGAAGCTTGACCAGGGCGGTCACATCGCGGCTTGACCGTCGCCTGACAGCAAATGCGGCGACACGTCCACAGCCCGGCTCCACGTGCGCACGGTCCCTCGGGATTCGCTGGCATAATTGAGGGAAGCGCCCCAAGGAGGCGGGTATGGCCAAGAATCGTCCAACAGCGATGGCCATCGACCTCGAGCCGGTGGCGCTGATCGACGCTGACGGCGCCCCCACCACCGAAACCCGGTACCGCCGGGTTCTGCCCACCGAGACGCTGTGCTGGCTCTACGAGATGATGGTGGTCACCCGCGAGCTGGACACCGAGCTGATCAACCTGCAACGCCAGGGGGAGCTGGCGCTGTTCGCCTCCTGCCGCGGCCAGGAGGCCGCCCAGATCGGTGCGGCCGCCTGCCTGCGCAAGACCGACTGGTTGTTTCCGCAATACCGCGAACTCGGCGTATTCCTGGTGCGCGGCATCCCGGCCGCCCACGTGGCCGCCGCCTGGCGCGGCACCTGGAACGGCGGGTTGGGCTTCACCGAGAAGTGCTGCGCCCCGATCTCGGTTCCGGTGGGTACCCAAACCTTGCACGCGGTCGGCGCCGCGATGGCCGCGCAACGCCTCGGCGAGGACTCGGTCACGGTCGCGTTCCTCGGCGACGGCGGCACCAGCGAGGGCGACGCGCACGAGGCGCTGAACTTCGCGGCGGTGTTCGATGCGCCATGCGTGTTCTACGTGCAGAACAACCAGTGGGCGATCTCCGTGCCGGTCGCCCACCAGACCGCCGCGGAGTCGATCGCCCACAAGGCCATCGGCTACGGGATGCCCGGCATCCGGGTCGACGGCAACGATCCGCTGGCCTGCTACGCGGTGATGGCCGAGGCCGCCGCGCGGGCCCGGGCCGGCGGCGGACCCACCCTGATCGAGGCGGTCACCTACCGGCTGGGCCCGCACACCACCTCCGACGACCCCACCCGTTATCGCCCCCAGGACGAATTCGACCGGTGGTCGGCGCTGGACCCGATCCCGCGCTACCGCACCTACTTGCAGGGCCAGGGTTTGTGGACGCAGCGACTCGAGGACCGCATCTGGGCCCGGGTGGACCGGCTGCGCACCGAGCTGCGGGCGGCGGTGGTGGAGGGACCCGATATCGACGTCGACGAACTGTTCACCACGGTGTTCGCCGAGATGACCCCCGCGCTCGAGGAACAACGCCGAGCGCTGCGCGCCGAGCTGGCCCAGGCGGAGTGAGGGAGGTGCGCGCATGACCCAGATCGCCGAACCCCCCACCCGGGCAACGACGGTGCGCGCGCCGACCGAGTCGGTGACGATGGTGGCGGCGCTGAACCGGGCGCTGCACGACGCGATGGCCCAAGACGAGAAGGTGCTGGTTTTCGGCACCGACGTCGCCGCCCAGGGCGGGGTGTTCCGGGTGACCGAGGGGTTAGCCGAAACGTTCGGCGAGCAGCGCTGTTTCGACACCCCGCTGGCGGAGTCCGCGCTGATCGGCATCACGGTCGGGATGGCGCTGCGCGGCTTTGTGCCGGTGCCCGAAATCCAGTTCGACGGGTTCACCTATCCGGCGTTCGACCAGCTGGTCAGCCACGTGGCCAAATACCGGTCCCGCACCCGCGGCCAGATCGATATGCCGATCACGGTCCGCGTCCCGTCATTCGGGGGAATCGGTGCCGCCGAACATCATTCGGAATCCACCGAGTCGTATTGGGCGCACACCGCCGGGTTGAAGGTGGTGGTGCCGGCGACCCCGTCGGACGCCTACTGGCTGTTGCGACATGCCATCGGGTGCCCGGACCCGGTGATGTTCCTGGAGCCCAAGCGTCGCTACTGGGCCCGCGACGTCGTCGACTTCGCCCACCCGGCACCGCCGATCGGTCGGGCCGCGGTGCGCCGGGCCGGCACCGACGTCACCGTGTTGACCTACGGTGCGCTGGTCGGCACCGCCCTGTCGGCAGCCGAACTCGCCGCCGAACGGCACGGGTGGAGCCTGGAGGTCGTCGACCTGCGGTCGCTGGTGCCGTTGGACTTCGACACCGTCGCCGCCTCGGTGCGGCGGACCGGTCGGTGCGTGGTGCTGCACGAAGGCCCCCGCAGCCTGGGCTACGGCGCGGAGCTGGCCGCCCGCATTTCCGAGGAGCTGTTCTACGAGCTGGAGGCGCCGGTGTTGCGGGCCTGCGGATTTGACACCCCGTACCCGCCGGCGCGGCTGGAGCGGCTGTGGCTGCCGGGCCCGGATCGCCTGCTGGACTGCGTCCAACGCGCGCTGGAGATGCCGTGACCCCGGAGACCGACCGGGTCAAACCATTTCTGGTGCCCGACCTGGGTGAGGGTCTCGACGAGGTGACGGTGTCGAGCTGGAACGTCGCCGTCGGCGACGACGTACACCTCAACCAGACGCTGTGCACCGTGGAGACCGCGAAAGCCGCCGTGGAGATCCCCAGCCCGTACTCGGGCCGGATCGTCGAACTCGGCGGCCCCGAAGGCGCGGTGCTGCCGGTCGGCGCCCTGCTGGCGCGCATCGACACCCAGCCGGACGCGGCGGCGCCCAACGGCAAGACCCCGACCCGCCGGCCGGTGCTGGTGGGCTACGGCGCCGACGATGCGGTCGACACCAGCCGCCGCACCCCCGCCGCACGACCCAAGACCAAGCCCGCGGTCCGGAAACTGGCCGCCGAACTGGGCGTCAACCTGGCCGAGGTGGCACCGGGCCCGGACGGGGTGATCACCCGCGACGCCGTCCTCGGCGCCGCCCAGACCGCACCGCCCGACGCCGGTTACGACGTCGTCGCGGTCGGCGCGGTGCAGGCGGCGATGGCCGAGCGGATGGCGGCGTCGCGCCGCCAGATCCCGGACGCGCACGCCAGCGTGCAGGTCGACGGCACCCGGCTGCTGGCGCTGCGGGACCGGCTGGCCGCGGCGGCCGGTGACGACACCATCACCCCGTTCGTGCTCACGCTGCGGCTGCTGGTCATCGCCCTGACCCACCACCGGGTCCTCAACTCCAGCTGGGTGGAGACCGCCGATGGCCCCCGGGTGCACTGCCACCACGGGGTGCACCTGGGTGTCGCGGTGGCCGCCCCCCGCGGGCTGCTGGTGCCGGTGGTCACCGATGCGCACACCAAGACCACCCGCGAACTCGCCGCGTGCGTGGACCGGCTGATCCGCGACGCGCACGCCGGCACGCTGACCCCCGCCGACCTGCGCGGCTCGACGTTCACGGTGTCCAACTTCGGTGCCCTCGGGGTGGACGAGGGGGTGCCGGTGATCAACCCGCCGGAGGCCGCCATCGTGGGGATCGGATCGCTCAAACCGCGGCCGGTCGTCGTCGACGACGCCGTCGTCATCCGCCCCCAGATGACGCTGACCTGCGCGTTTGATCACCGGATCGCGGACGGCGCGCAGGTGGCCGGGTTCCTGGGCGAGCTGCGCGGCCTCATCGAATCGCCCGAGACCGCGCTGCTGGACCTGTAGCCGCGCCGATTGTGCGCCGCACAGTCAGGGACGTCGGCGTTGGGCGGCGGCCAGCCGGGCGGCGAACTCCGGGGATTGCGTCGAGGCGGCCTGCGGGCCGAGTTCGGTGCGCATCGCCGACTGGTGCTGGTCGGTGTCCAGCGCGCCGGGGCTGGCGGTGGCGCGCATGGTGGCCTTGGTGGCCACCACCACCTCGCGCGGCGCCGCCGCCGGGCCGGCGGCCAACTCCAGGGCGGCGGCGACCGGGTCGTCGGCCACCTGCAGGGCCAGCCCGTGCCGGACCGCGGCCTCGGCGTCGAAACGCATCCCGAACAACAGGGCGGCGCGGGCGGCCTGGACTCCGACCGCACGCTGCAGCATCCAGGTGGCGCCCCCGCCGGGGTGCAGCCCCAACTTCTGGAAGCGGGCGTCGAACAACGCCGCCGGCCCGGCGATGCGCACGTCGGCGGCCAGCGCCAGGTTCAGCCCGGCGCCGACGGCCGCGCCGTTGACCGCCGCGATTGTCGGCAGCGAGCAGGCGCCCACCGCCATGAAACCGTCGTAGAGCTCCAGCAGCCCCTGCTCGGCGGCCGCGCCCAGGGCGCTCAGGTCCGCACCCGCGCAAAACGCCTTGCCCGCCCCGGTGACCACGACGGCATGCACCGCCGGGTCGGCCTCGGCCCGCTGCACGGCGGCGCGCAACTGCGCCGACATCGCCGCGGTGACCGCGTTGCGCCGCTCCGGGTCGTTGACGGTGATCAGCGCGACGCGATCGGCAACGTCGTAGCGGACGAGGTCGGCTTGGGCCATCGGGCACCTCCGCGGGATGGGCGAATGAGCGCAAACAACGCTACGGGACGGGTGCTACACAGTTTCGGTGGGCGCCCCCGGCAGGACTCGAACCTGCGACCACAAGATTAGAAGTCATGTGCTCTATCCAGCTGAGCTACGGGGGCAATGCGCTGGTCAGTCTATCCAACCGGGAACCGGGCGGCCGGGAGCCGCCACGCCCGCCGGAAATCCTGCTGCCGGTTTTGGAGAAGGGTGTGACCCGGCCGCGGGTCGCCGACGATGCGGCGGCGCCCGGGCGCGGGCGCGCCGCCCCGAACCGGCTGCGCCGCACCGCCTCACGCCGCGGCCAACGGGCCGCCGGCACCGGCCGATTTTTCAAATCGACCGATTGACACGTCATTTCGTTCGCGGTCGGCGGCGGCGCGGACCGATCCGTACAATCGGCTCTCGCTGCCGCGTCCACCGGGTTAGCGTTGGGTTTGGTATGTAGAACTGGGCAGAGGGGTTGGGAGGCGGCCGTGGCTGATCTTGTCGATACCGCCGGATTACCGGTCGAGCTGGGGGCGGTCGACTATCTGCTGCACCGCGGCGAAGCCAACCCGCGGACTCGGTCGGGGATCATGGGGGTGGAGCTGCTGGACGCCACCCCCGACTGGGACCGGTTCCGGGCCCGCTTCGAAAACGTGTCCCGACGGGTGTTGCGGCTGCGGCAGAAGGTGGTCGTCCCGACCCTGCCGACGGCGGCGCCGCGCTGGGTGGTCGACCCCGACTTCAACCTGGACTTCCATGTGCGGCGGGTGCGGGCCCCGGAACCCGGCACCCTGCGCGAGGTGCTCGATCTCGCCGAAGTGATCCTGCAGTCGCCGCTGGACATCTCGCGGCCGCTGTGGACGGTGACGCTGGTCGAAGGCCTGGCCGACGGGCGGGCCGCGACCCTGCTGCACATCAGCCACGCCGTCACCGACGGGGTGGGCGGTGCCGAAATGTTCGGCCAGATCTACGATCTGGAGCGCGACCCGCCCGAACGGCCGACGCCGCCGCAGCCGGTGCCGCAAGATCTGTCACCCAATGACCTGATGCGCGAAGGCATTAACCACCTGCCCGGCGCGGTGGTGGGCGGTGCCCGCGACGTGCTCGTCGGCGCGCTCTCGGTGGTGGGGCGCACGGTGCGCAACCCGGGTTCGGCGGTGGCCGGTGTGCTCGGCTATGCGCGGTCGGGCGCGCGGGTGATCAGCCAGGCCGCCGAGCCGTCGCCGCTGCTGCGCCGCCGCAGCCTGGCGACCCGCAGCATCGCCCTCGACATCCCGCTGTCCGACCTGTACCGGGCCGCCAAGAGCGGGGGCGGTTCGGTCAACGACGCCTACCTGGCCGGGCTGTCCGGTGCGCTGGGCCGCTACCACGAAGCCCTCGGGGTGCCGATCGCCACGCTGCCGATGGCGGTGCCGGTCAACCTGCGCGCCGAAGCCGACCCCGCCGGCGGCAACCGCTTCACCGGGGTGAACGTGGCCGCCCCGGTCGGTGTCGCCGACCCGGTGGAGCGGATGAAGCGGATCCGCGCGCAGATGACGCAGCGCCGCGAGGAACCCGCCCTGGACATGATCGGTTCGGTGGCGCCGGTGCTGAGCGTGCTGCCGACGTCGGTTCTGGAGATGGTGACCGGTTCGGTCGTCGCCTCCGACGTGCAGGCCAGCAATGTGCCGTTCTACCCCGGGGACACCTATATCGCGGGGGCAAAGGTGTTGCGGCACTACGGCCTTGGGCCGTTGCCGGGGGTGGCGATGATGGTCGTGCTGATCTCCCGGGGCGGGTTCTGCACGATCACGGTGCGCTACGACCGGGCCGCGGTCCGCGACGCGGCGCTGTTCACCCGCTGTTTGACCGAGGGGTTCGACGAGGTGCTGGCCCTGGCCGGTGACCCCGCCCCGCACTGCACGCTGGCGTCGTCGCCGTCGGCGGTGAGCTCATGACCGACACCAAAGCACCCTCGCCGCGCGCCTTGCGGCTGCCCGGGTCGGTCGCCGAGATCGCCGCCAGCCCACCGGGGCCGAAAATCGGCGCGTTCTTCGACCTGGACGGCACGTTGGTGGCGGGCTTCACCGCGGTCATCCTCACCCAGGAGCGGTTCCGGCGTCGCGACATGGGTGTGGGCGAGCTGATCAGCATGGTGCAGGCCGGCCTCAACCACCAGTTGGGCCGCATCGAATTCGAACAACTCATCACCACCGCGTCCTCGGCGCTGCGCGGACGCTCGCTGAGCGACCTGGAGGAGATCGGCGAACGGCTGTTCGTGCAGAAGATCGCGTCGCGGATCTACCCGGAGATGCGGGAGTTGGTGCGCGCGCACCTGGCCCGTGGCCACACCGTGGTGCTCAGCTCCTCGGCATTGACCATCCAAGTCGAACCGGTGGCCCGGTTCCTCGGCATCACCAACACCTTGACCAACCGGTTCGAGACCGACGAGAACGGGGTGCTCACCGGCGGGGTGGTGAACCCGATCCTGTGGGGCCCCGGTAAGGCCGCCGCCGTGCAGCGGTTCGCCGCCGAACACGATATCGACTTGCAGGACAGCTACTTCTACGCCGACGGCGACGAGGACGTGGCGTTGATGTACCTGGTCGGCAACCCGCGACCGACTAACCCCGAAGGCAAGATGGCCGCGGTCGCGCGGCGCCGCGGCTGGCCGATTCTGCGGTTTTCCAGCCGCGGCAGCGGCGGGTTGTTCGGCCAGTTGCGCACGGTGGCCGGGCTGGGGTCGCTGGTCCCGGTCGGCGCCGGCGCGGTGGGGTGGGGGTTGCTCACCCGCAGCCGGCGCCGCGGGGTGAACTTCTTCACCGCGAACTTTCCGCAGCTGCTGTTGGGGATCAACGGGGTGCGGCTGCACGTGCTCGGCAAGGAGAACCTGACCGCGCAGCGGCCGGCGGTGTTCATCTTCAACCACCGCAACCAGGTGGACCCGGTCATCGCCGCCTCGCTGGTGCGGGACAACTGGATCAGCGTGGGCAAGAAGGAACTTGAACGCGACCCCATCGCGGGCACCCTGGGCCGGCTGACCGAGGCCGCGTTCATCGACCGGGACAACCCCACCGCTGCGGTGGAGACGCTGCAGCAAGTCGAGGAGCGCGCCAAGAAGGGCTTGTCGGTGATGATCGCCCCGGAAGGCACCCGGGTGGACACCACCGGGGTCGGGCCGTTCAAGAAGGGGCCGTTTCGGATCGCGATGGCGGCCGGAATCCCGATCGTGCCGATCGTGATCCGCAACGCCGAGGTCGTCGCCGCCCGGGACTCGGTCAGCATCAACCCGGGCACGGTGGATGTCGCTGTCTTCCCGCCGATTTCCGTCGACGACTGGACGGTGGACAACCTGGACGACCGGATCGCCGCGGTGCGCCAACTGTATCTGGACACCCTGGCCAGCTGGCCGGACGGCGAGCTGCCCGAGGTCGGGCTGTATCGCAAACCGGCCGCCCGGAAGGCCGCCACGAAGACCGCGCCGCGCAAGGCGGCCAAAAAAGCGGCCGCCAAAAAAGTCGCGCCCAAAGCGGCCAAGGCGGCCAACCCCAAACCGAGGGGGCGGTCATGACGACACCGGAACCGGTCAGCTTCACCACCACCGAGGACGCGCTGGTGCTGGCCTCGGTGAGCTCGGCGGTGGAGGCCGACCTGGTCAAGAGCTGGCTGCGGCGGCACCGCGCCGAGCACCCGCAGACCAAGATCGACGTGGTGGAGCTGCCGGCCCGCGACGCCGCCCCGGCGGCCCTGGCGCAGCTGGTGGAGCAACTGGAGGCCGACGAGGACCGCTCGGTGGTTCCGGTGCGGGTGTTCTGGATGCCGCGGGCGGGCGCGTCGGCGCTGTCCCGGCTGGCGGCGGTGCTGCCGGGTCGAGATCCCTACCACCCCAACGAACGTCAGCAGCGGCGGATCGTGCACACCGAACCGTCCCGGGTCCGGGTGGTGGCCGGTGAATCGGCGAAGGTGTCCGAGCTGCGTCAGCAGTGGCGCGACCAGACGGTGGGGGACAGCCCCCGCGATTTCGCCCACTTCGTCACCCGGCGGGCGCTTCTGGCGATGGAACGCGCCGAGTACCGGATCCTGGGGCCGCAATACAAGTCGCCGCGGCTGGTCAAGCCGGAGATCTTGGCGTCCGCGCGGTTCCGCGCCGGCCTGGAGAAGATCCCGGGCGCCACCCTGGAAGAAGCCGGCAAGATGCTCGACGAACTGGCCACCGGCTGGAGCCGGGTGTCGGTCGACCTGGTGTCGGTGCTGGGCCGGCTGCTCAGCCGCGGCTTCGACCCCGACCTGGACTACGACGAATACCAGATCGCGGCGATGCGCGCCGCGCTGGAAGCCCACCCGGCGGTGCTGCTGTTTTCCCACCGGTCCTACATCGACGGCGCGGTGGTGCCGGTGGCGATGCAGGAGAACCGGCTGCCGCCGGTGCACGTGTTCGCCGGGATCAACCTGGCATTCGGGGTGATGGGTCCGCTGATGCGGCGCTCGGGGGTCATCTTCATCCGGCGCAGCATCGACACCGCGCTGTATAAGTACGTGCTCAAGGAGTACGTCGGCTACGTCGTCGAGAAGCGGTTCAACCTGAGCTGGTCGATCGAGGGCACCCGGTCGCGGACCGGGAAAATGCTGCCGCCCAAGCTGGGCCTGATGAGCTACGTCGCCAACGCCTACCTCGACGGGCGCGCCGACGACATTCTGCTGCAACCGGTGTCGATCAGCTTCGACCAGTTGCACGAGATCGCCGAGTACGCCGCCTACGCCCGCGGCGGCGAGAAGACCCCGGAGAGCTTCGGCTGGCTGTACAACTTCATCAAGGCCCAGGGCGAACGCAACTACGGCAAGATCTACGTCCGCTTCCCCGAGGCGGTGTCGATGCGCCAGTACCTCGGCGACCCCGGCGGGGAGGTCGCCACCGACGACGCCGCCCGGCGGCTGGCGCTGCAGAAGATGGCGTTCGAGGTGGCCTGGCGGATCCTGCGGGCCACCCCGATCACCGCCACCGGGTTGGTGTCGGCGCTGCTGCTGACCACCCGTGGGCTGGCGCTGACCCTCGACCAGCTGCACCACACCCTGCAGGACTCGCTGGACTACTTGGACCGCAAGCAAACCCCGGTATCCACCAGTGCGCTGCGGCTGCGCACCCCCGAAGGGGTGCGCGCGGCGGTCGACGCGCTGTCCAACGGGCATCCGATCACCCGGGTGGACGGCGGCCGCGAACCGGTGTGGCGCATCGCCCCCGAAGACGAGCATGCCGCCGCGTTCTACCGGAACTCGGTGATCCACGCCTTCTTGGAAACCTCCATCGTCGAGTTGGCGCTGTCGCACGTGCGGCGGGTCGACGACGACCGGCTGCAGGCGTTCTGGGACCAGGCGATGCGGCTGCGTGACCTGCTGAAGTTCGATTTCTACTTCGCCGACTCGGCGGCGTTTCGGGCCAACATCGCCGAAGAAATGGCCTGGCACGGCGACTGGGAAACCCGGGTCGCCGCCGGCGGCGACGAGATCGACGCCATGCTGTACGCCAAGCGGCCGCTGATGGCGGGCTCGATGCTGCGGGTGTTCTTCGAGGCCTACGAGATCGTCGCCGACGTGTTGCGCAGCGCCCCGGCCGAGATCGGCGACCAAGACCTGACCCAGGTCGCGCTCGGGGTCGGTCGCCAGTACGTGGCCCAAGGCCGGGTGCGCAGCAGCGAGTCGGTGTCCACCTTGCTGTTCGCGACCGCGCGGCAGGTGGCCGCCGACCAGGACCTGCTGCAGCCCGCCGACGATCTGGGCGACCTGATGGAGCGGCGGGCGGCGTTTCGGCGCGAGCTGCGCGACATCCTGCGCGACATCAACCACGTCGACAAGATCGCCCGCGCGCAGTTCGTCGCCCGCGAAGCCGAGCGGCGCCAGCGCGACTCCTGAGCCCGTCGGCCCGGCTCAGCCGCCCCGAGTCTAGGCCCATACGCTGGAGGTATGGCGTCCACGACTTCCGGCAGACACGCGACGGTGTGGCCGATGCTGGTCGGCGTCGCGGTGCTGGCCGGGAGCGTGGCGGCCGGGCTGGCCGCGTTGTCGCTGGCCGACGCGCTGACCGCCACCGGCCTGCCCGACCCGGGGCCGGTCACCACGCTGGGACTGCCGTTTGTCCGGGCGGCCGGCGAGGTCGCGGCGGTGCTGGCGGTCGGGTCGGTCCTGTTCGCCGCGTTTTTGGTCCCGCCGCAGGACAACGGGGTGCTCGATGTCGCCGGCTACCGGGCGCTGCGGCTGGGCAGCGTCGCGTCCGGGGTGTGGGCGGTGTGCGCGGCGCTGCTGGTGCCGCTGACCATCTCCGACGTGTCCGGCCAGCCGCTGGTCAACCACCTCAACCCGGTGACGGTGTGGTCGCTGGCCAGCCTGATCGACATCGCCACCGCGTGGCGGTGGACCGCGCTGCTGGCCGCGGCGGTGGCGCTGGCCAGCCTGGCGGTGCTGCGCTGGGCGTGGACCCCGGTGCTGCTGGCCGCCGCGCTGGGCACCCTGGTGCCGCTGGGGTTGACCGGTCACTCGTCGGCCGGCGGCGCGCACGACCTGGCCACCAACGGCTTGCTGATCCACCTGTTCAGCGCGGGTCTGTGGGCCGGCGGTCTGCTGGCGCTGCTGGTGCACGCGGTGCGCGGCGGGCAGCACGCCGACCTGGCCGCGCGGCGGTTCTCCCTGCTGGCGCTGTGGTGTTT
Organism: Mycobacterium talmoniae; assembly: GCF_001854525.1. NCBI lineage: Bacteria > Bacillati > Actinomycetota > Actinomycetes > Mycobacteriales > Mycobacteriaceae > Mycobacterium > Mycobacterium talmoniae. The sequence goes on along the minus strand of NZ_MLQM01000046.1, from coordinate 291 downwards.
CGTGGCGATGGGATACAGCGGCGTCATCAACGCCCTGGTCCGGGTGCTGCCGTCGGACCTGCTGAGCACCGCCTACGGCCGGCTGGTGCTCGCCAAAGCCGTCGCGTTGGGGGTGCTGGGGGTGCTGGGCTGGCGGCAGCGGCGCCGCGGCGTGGCGGCCCTGCAAGCCGATCCGGCCGCCCGCGGCGCGCTGATCCGGTTAGCGCTGACCGAGGCCGCGGTGTTCGGCGTCACCTTCGGGGTGGCCGTTGCGCTGGGCCGCACCCCGCCGCCGCCCCCGCCGCTCCTGCG